>DATJFU010000234.1:0-5589 GCA_035495495.1 Bdellovibrionota bacterium | reverse complement strand
TCAACGGCGGAACCGCCAAGAGCGCCCTCGCCGACACGTGGGGAGCATTTCTCCTCAAAACCACGGCTTATTTTTAGGGGGAAGAGGATGCTTCACCGACTCTTCTATTTATTGTTCCTGGCTCTCATACCGATGAACGGTCTTGCCGCACGGGATGAGGGATACTTTGTGGTGATCGTGAACGCCAAGAATCCAACCGACACCGTCGACCGCAAATTCTTGCAGGATACCTTCTTCAAGCGGATCACCCGCTGGCCGGAGGATGGCATCATCCAGCCAGTCGACCAGCGCCCGGACTCGCCCATCCGCCGTGTCTTTTCTGAAGCGGTCCTGAGCCGATCGGTGATGGGGGTCAAGAGTTATTGGCAGCAGCTGATTTTCTCGGGCACGGATGTCCCGCCTCCGGAACTCGGGGACGACGAAGAGGTCGTTCGGTTCGTCGCGAGGACCCCGGGTTCCATCGGATACGTCTCTCCCGCGGTCCACCCGGGTTCAAGTTCGGCACTCGGGGTAAAAGCGGTAACGGTCCGCTAGGCCAAAGTGCGGCTCAGATTTCGCGCAAGACTTCTGACCATCATGGGCGTCACGGCGCTTGGATTCGTCGTTCTCCTCGGTATCCAGGCCCTGCTGGCCAAGAGGATGGCCTCCCAGACGACGGCCATCCAAGAACACTACATTCCAATCATCGAGTACGGGCCAAGGCTCGCGACTGACTTCGAACACCTCCGGCGACACCTTCAAGATGCCGTGGCGGCTCAGGACCCCGAAGCCCTGAGCCGGACCAAGGACGTCCATGATCACATGGTCTCCGACATCCAGGTCGCCGCAGAAAAAGTCACGACCATGGACTCGCAGGAGCTCACCGGGGCGTTGGACCAGTACTACGGGACTGCGCTAGGCGTCTCCAAGCGCATTCTTTCGGGCGAAACCGGAACCGCCCTGGTCGGATCCATGACGGATATGCAGACCAAACAGGCCAAGGTCGAGGCCATTCTCCATGACACCCTTTCGTTTGACCGGCAAAAGCTCGCCCAAGCATTTTCGACCATCGACCGGGCCCGCGATGATGCGTTTCGCGCTCTCATCACCACAAGCGTCGCTTGCTTGGTGGCCGTGCTTCTTCTCACCCTCTTTCTGAGCCGTAGCGTCCTCCGGTCCCTGGGGGCGCTCTCCAGCGGCCTAGGCCGGTTCGAGAAGGGGCAGTTCAACGAGCTCATCGATCTGACAAGCGGGGACGAGTTCGAGGACCTCGCACGGGATGCGAACCAGATGGCCCGCCGGATCAAGACCCTGCTACGTGAGCTCGAATCCTTTAGCTACTCGGTGGCCCATGATCTTCGGGCCCCGCTGCGCGCCGTCATGGGCTTCAGCAACATTCTCATCGAGGACCATGGGCCGCAGCTCTCGAGCGACGCCAAAGACGTGCTCAACCGGGTGCTCGCATCCACGCAGCGAATGGGACAGCTCGTCGACAGCCTCCTTGGCCTATCTCGGCTCGCGCGGTCCGAGCTCAAGCGAGAGCGGATCGATCTCGCCAAAATAGCCCGTCAGGTGTTTCAGGACTTGCAGGCGGGTGCGCCGGAGCGCAAGGGATCCCTCGTGGTCCAGGACGAGCTCATTGCCGACGCGGATGCCGGCCTGATGCTCGCCGTTCTGACCAACTTACTGAGCAACGCGTGGAAATTCAGCTCCAAGCGCGAGTTCACGCGCATCGAGATGGGTGCCCAGGGGGTTGGGCGCAACATGATCTACTTTGTCCGGGACCATGGCGCCGGCTTTGACATGCAGTACGCGACCAAGCTTTTCGGGGCCTTTCAAAGGCTGCATTCCGTTGACGAGTTCGAAGGAACCGGTATCGGTTTGGCCACGGTTCGGACGATCATCCACCGCCACGGCGGCGAAGTGTGGGCCGAGAGCCAGGTCGATCAGGGAGCCACGTTCTTTTTCACCCTAGGAGGGACAAATGGAAACAAACACGATCCTGCTCGTGGAGGACAACCGGGATGACGAAGACCTCACGCGCCGGGCTTTCAAGAAGGCTCGAATCAAGAACGAGCTGATCGTCATCCGCGACGGGGCAGAAGCGCTGGATTATCTCTTCTGCACGGGTCAACATGCCAAACGCAATCCGGACGACATGCCGCAGGTGGTCCTGTTGGATCTCAAGCTTCCCAAGGTCAACGGCCTCGACGTCCTCAAAAAGATTCGGGGTGATGCGCGGACCAAGCTGCTGCCCGTCATCATCCTCACCTCCAGCCGAGAAGAAGGTGACCTACTGGATGGTTACGCGGGGGGAGCGAACAGCTACATCGTCAAGCCCGTCGACACGGCCCAGTTTGAGCAGTGCATCCAGCAGCTCGGTCTCTATTGGCTGGTCTTGAACGAGACGGTGAAAAAGGCCTAGGGGTTCGGCACCGCAAAGTGCTCGGCCACCGATACCCGGTCCACGGGACCAAAGTGGCCGACAAAGAAGGTTTGTCCGTGGGGCGCGATCTCATGAAGCAAACGCGCGACGTCTCGCCTGTTGCCCTCGACGTCGCACATGTAGAAGTGAGTCTCGGCACCGGAGCCCAGTAGGGAGCCCCGAAAGAGATCCCCCACGAAGACGGCGTCCCCAACCGTGACCACGAGCGAGCCCCGAGTGTGACCCGGGAGGGCGATCACCCTCCCCTCCAACCCGGCCAAGGTCATGAGGGAGAGTTCCCCAGGCGCGTTGACCCACACGTCCGCCTTGGTTGGCGTGTAGCTCCCAGCCTGATCCGTCGAATGCCGAATGGATCCCAAGAAGCCGGTCGAACAGAGTTTCTCGTTCTTTCCCGCGGCCATCATGTCCCGGTCACCCGCTCCCGCGACGATCTTGGTCCCGAATTTCTTCTGAAAGTGCAGCGCGCCGCCCGCGTGGTCGGCGTGACCGTGGGTCAAGATCACTGCCCTGAGTACCGCAGGATCGTAGCCCTCGTCGCGGATATCCTGCTCCAGCTTTTCGGCGTTCTCCTCGTATCCGCTGTCCACCAGCACCATGTTCTTGCCCTGCACGACGAGGTGGGCATTGGTGGAATCGTGGCGAAACGAATAGATCTTGGTGGTGCCCTGTTCAAAACGCGAAACGGTGGCGCAACCCGAGAGAGAGGCGGCAAGTAGGCAGAAGAATAGGTGTTTCATAAGGAGCTCTCCGATTGATATTATATACCCTTATATATATAATATCTAAATATATGAATCACGGGTTTGGACCCTATCATCTCGAGCTCTTGATGCCCGGCATCGTGCATCCCATGCTTCGACGCTTCAGGGAAGAGTTCAAGCGTACCCAGACGCATCCCAAGCTCACGTTCGCGCAGTTTCGCATTCTCAACGGCATCCGCCGGGGCCGAAACCAGGTGGGGATGCTCGCGGGCCACCACTTTATCAGCCAGCCCGCCATGTCCAAGATGGTCGAGGCCCTGGTCAAGGCCGGCATGGTCACACGGGGCACACACCCTGAGGATCGCCGCAAGATCGAGCTGCAACTCACGCCGCGGGCCCTCAAGACCGTCAAGGCGATCGAAGGCAAGGTCCTCACGGGGATCGCCCAGAAGATATCCCGCCTTTCAGCCGCCGAACAGAAGATCGTGGGCGACGCGATTCCGCTGATCGCCTCGATCCTGGCGGAGGGGATCTAGATGCGGCCGCACGCGTTTTTTTTCCTGGCTGTTCTGGCGCCCCTCACGGCCGCACGCGCCGATGCACCCCTCACCTGGGATGCTTGCGTCGACCAAACCCTCAAGGCCAATCCGGCCCTCAGGGCCGCGGCCGAGACCGTCCACTCATCGGAGTTCCAGGCTAAGCAGACGCTCGCCCCCTTCTTGCCCCAGGTCTCAGGCGCGCTGACTTACGGCCGTGATTCCACCGCACCGACCACGGACGGATACGGCGCCACCCTGACGGCCAGCCAAAACCTCTTCAACGGACTGGCGGACAAGGGCCGGATGGACCAGGCCGATGCCCAGGTGCGGGTTCAACAGGCCTCCCGGGCTTCGACCGAGGCGCAGGTGGCCTTTGACCTCAAGACGTCGTACGCCGGACTTCTGTACGCGCAGCACTCGGTCTCGCTTCAACAAAAGATCGTCAAGCGCCGGGAGGACAACCTCAAGCTGGTGGGACTGCGGTTCGAGGGCGGGCGGGAGAACCGGGGATCGGTCCTGCTCTCCCAAGCCTACCTGGGACAGGCGCGGTTCGACGCGCTCCAGGCCAAGGACGGGATTCTGGTGGCCCAGTCCCAGCTCGCGGCCGTGCTGGGTCGCGGTGATCCCGAGAACCTCTCGGTGGGCGAGGACATCCCACTCGAGACGCCTCCCTCGAGTCCCGACTACCAAGCCCTTTCGATCCTCACCCCCGGTCACCTGCGGTCAGCCGCGCTCGAAGACTCGGCCGACGCGGCGGTGACCGTGGCCAGGGCGGGCTTTTTTCCGACACTCAACCTCACCGCGACGGCCGGGAGGAACGGAACCACGTTCTTTCCGCAGGAGCAGCGCTGGTCGGTTGGCGCCAGTCTCACGTTTCCCCTCTTCAGCGGCGGCAAGGATTACTTCGGGACCCGAAGCGCATCGGCTGCCCACGCGGCGGCCTCGTCCCAGCTCGAGGTGACGGACAGGGAGACCCTCACGGACCTCCGCACCGCCTATACGGGCTACGTCGAGGCGGTCGAAAAGCTCAAGGTGGATGAGGCGTTTCAAGAGGCCGCGATCAAGCGCGCGGAAATCGCCCGGCAGAAGTACAACAACGGTCTGATGACCTTTGAGGACTGGGACGTCATCGAGAACGATCTGATCAACCGGGAGCGCGCCGTACTGCAGAGCCAGCGCGCCCGCACGGCAGCAGAAGCCGCCTGGAGACAGGCCCAAGGCAAGGGAGTGACACCGTGAGCGAAGCCAAGAAGACCCAACTCTCTCAAAAAAGGTGGCTCATCGTCGGCGGCGCGGCCGTTCTGGTCGTGATCCTGGGGTGGATGGTGCTCCATCGCAGGGGATCCCTCGAGATTTCGTACCGCGAGATCCGGGTCAACAGGGGTCGCATCCAGGTCACCATCCTGGCGACGGGAACCGTGCAGCCCGAGAACCGCCTCGAGATCAAGCCGCCGGTCGCGGGCCGGGTCGAAGACGTGCTGGTCAGAGAGGGCGCGCACGTCAGAAAGGGCCAGGTCCTGGCTTGGATGAGCTCGACCGAACGCGCGGCCCTTTTGGACGCCGCGCGAGCCCAAGGCCCCGAAGAGCTCAAGCGCTGGGAAGCGGACTACAAGCCCACGCCCATCCTCGCCCCCATAGACGGCACGATCATCCTGCGAAACGTCGAGTCGGGTCAGACCTTCACGAACTCGGACTCGGTGTTCGTGATGTCGGACCGCCTCACCGTCAAGGCTCAGGTCGACGAGACGGACATCTCCCAGATCAAGCTGCGGCAAAAGGGCCGCATCGTGCTCGACGCGTACCCCGATCAGGAGGTTCCGGGCGACGTAGACCAGATCGCCTATGACGCCAAGACCGTGAACAACGTGACGACCTACGACGTGGACGTGCTCCCCGAGCGGACCCCGGCCTTCATGAGAAGTGG
>DATJFU010000233.1:0-3370 GCA_035495495.1 Bdellovibrionota bacterium | reverse complement strand
GCCCACGAGGGTCTTCTCGATGGCAAACTTCACCGCCGTCGTGAGGTGGTAGCTCCCAGCCCAGGGCTCCATGCTGATCGTGTACCTGACCCTGCCGTCGATGTTCTCAAAGGTCCCGATCTGGGCGCCGTCGCCTTGGGTGCCCGCGAACATGTCTTTGACGACCGCGCGCGCGGCCGTGAGGAGTTCCGTCTCGCCGGGCGCGGCCTCGGCCGCTCTTTGCACCCATTCGATGTCGGAGACTTTGAGTCTTTTGTCCTCGTCGATCGAGCGGTAGATCTTCTGCACGTCGGCCGGAACGAAGTAGGCCACATGCACACGTGCCGTCGGCACCGTGACCACGCCCTTGAGGAACTGAATCCGCCCGTTCATCTCCTGGGTCAGGCACAGCACCTCGTCCTGACCCGTGAGCGCACCACATTTGGCGTTACGCCCCTCGATCCAGGACTTCTGCTCGGCCCGCAGGCGGACGCGGGTGCCTGCGGGCGCCGCCTCCAAGGCCGACCCAAACGCAGCGCCCAGGCGCGAGTCGAGCGCGGAGAGTGCCCGGTCGGTACAAATCGTCCTCTCAACGGAGGACTTGGCCAGGAGACAGTCAAAGCTCGCCGCTTGGGCGGCACAGGGCAGCAGCGACAGTAGCGCGATGAGTGTCTTCATTCCACCCCACCCTACCACGGTGGAATTGACTCAAGGCCCCACCGTGGTAACCCTAGGGGAGCATGAAATCCCTGTCGCTCTCCCGCTACGGCTCCCTCGAACATCTCCGCCTGGCCGAACGCCCCGAACCCACGCCCGATCGCGGGCAGGTGCGCATCAAGGTGCAAGCCACGTCGCTCAACCCGGCCGACTACAAGGTGGCGACGGGTGAGGTCAAATTTCTCCACGGTCGCAGGTTTCCGCTGACCCTGGGCTACGATTTTTCGGGCGTCATCGACGCCATCGGTCCAGAAGTAAGCACTTACAAGCCGGGCGACGAGGTGTTTGGTTTTCTTCCCTACGGTCCCTTTAACAACCAGGGCGCCTTTGCCGAAAAGGTCGTCGCCGAGGTAAGCTGCATCGCCCGCAAGCCCAAAGACGTCCCCCACGCGCAGGCCGCCGCGGCCGCGACGTCGGGCCTGACCGCCATCCAGTCGCTCAGGGACCTGGGAAAGCTGAAGCCGGGGGGCAGGGTTCTCATCACGGGCGTCTCGGGTGGCGTCGGGTCCATCGCGGTCGGCGTGGCCTCGCGCCTGGACGCCGGAGAGATCGTCGCGATCGGCTCGGGCCCGGGACTTCAGCTCGCGCACAAGCTCGGCGCGCAGAAGGTCATCGACCGCAAGAACCAGGACGTGTTTGCGTTCACCGACGGATCCTTTGACGTCATCTTTGACGCCGCCGCGGCCTACCGCTGGAGCCAGTGGAACCGTCATCTCCGGCCCGGCGGCGCTTTTGTCTCGACGCTGCCCTCGGCCGGCCTCATCGCCGACAAGTTCAAGAGCCTGGTCTCGAGCTCGCGCGTCACCTTCGTGAACGTCAAATGCCGCGCGGCTGACCTCGAGCTCCTCGGCAAGTGGATGTCCCAAGGGCTGGCGGTGCCCCTCGATTCGACCGTGCCCCTGGAGCAGGTCCCCCAGGCCTTGGCCAAGCTCGGTAAAGGCGCCGTCCTGGGCAAGGTCGCGGTCACCGTCTGAAGGAGCAGCGATGAAACAAGAGTTCTGGCACCAGCGCTGGCAGTCGGGTGAGATTCGCTTTCACCAGAGCCTCCCCAACCCCCTCATGGTGAAATACTTTCCGAAGGTCGAGGGCAAGATCATGGTGCCCCTTTGCGGAAAGAGCCTCGATCTTCTCTGGCTCCGGGACCAGGGCCATGAGGTCGTCGGGGTCGAACTCGTAGCGGCCGCGTGCGACGCGTTCTTTGAGGAGAACCACCTTCCCGTCAAGATCGAGAAGCAGGGCGCGTTCACCGTCTACCGAGGCGACCGCATCACGCTCTGGTGCGGTGATTTTTTTGCAACGCCGGCCGAAGCCTGGAAGGACGTGACCCTGGTCTATGACCGCGCCTCGTTCATCGCGCTGCCGCCGGACATGAGAACCCGGTACGGGGCTTACCTCGTGTCGCAAAACTCCGTGAGGCAGATGTTGCTTCTCACCGTCGAGTACCCCGTGGGCAACATCCAGGGCCCGCCGTTTTCAATCCCGGACGCCGAGGTCCACACCCACTTTGACTCCGTCTACGACGTGAGCCTGCTCGAGTCCATCCGCGACACCCAGCTTTCGGGCAAGGCGCCCAAGTTCGAGGAAACCGAGGTTCAGGAGCGGGTGTATCTGCTGGAGAGGCGATGAAGGTCGCCTTATGCCTGGCGCTCTCGGCCGCGATTGCGCTGCCGGCACAGGCCGCACCGGGCGTGGCCGAGCGGATCCAGGGCCGGAGTTTCCCTTCTGTCTTTCAGGCCTGGTCCGGGGCCGAGAACATGAACTTTGGGCCGGAGAAACCCGCGGTCCCGCTCAAGACCACCGAGGACGAACTCACCACCGTCGCCCGCCATGATCTCTTTTGGACCGGACTCGGCGCATGGGGCCTTGGAAAACAAAAGTATCCGGGCCTTGCCCTGAAGTTTCCCAAAGAAGAGATCGCCAGGGCGCTCCTCAAGCGCACGGAGCTCCTCAGCAAGAACCCGCACATGGTCCTCCTGGCCGAGATTCGCTACCACGACGCCAAAGGGGACTACCTCCCCGAACAAAGTCCGTGGTGGAAGCGAAACCCCAAGACCGGCCAGCGGGACACGAAGACCGAGGGCAGCTTTACGGACGGCGTGTTTCACCTCGACTTCTCGAACCCTGAGTTTCGAGACCACGTCGCCAAGCAGTGCCGGGCCGCGATTCAGACGGGCGCGGTCGACGGCTGCATGTTTGACTGGTGGTCCAAGGACACGCCTGATCAGGTCGCGCTTGTGAAGAAGGTCCGGTCCGCCATCGGTGAGGACGGAATCATCCTCGTCAATTCCAACGGCAAGATGCCTCAGCAATCCGCGCCTTACATCAACGGTCTGTACATGGAGGGCCTGGGTGCCTCCTGGTTTGGGGACTGGAAAGCCGCGAGAGACGTCATGCTTTGGGCAAAGACTCACCTGCGGCAGCCGTCCTTCACTGCGCTCGACGTTTGGCATTCCACCACCGCCCAAGAGGGCCGGGGCAACCTGCAAGCCATGCGCATGGCCACGGCCTTGGCGCTCGTTTTTTCTGACGGGTACGTGCTCTATGCCGACCCGAACACTCTCCCGACGCCGGACCACCTACACGACTGGTATGGGTTCTGGGACCGCCGCCTCGGAAAACCCGAGGGACCCGGGGAGGAGCGCACGGACCATTCTTTCCGGCGCCTTTTTTCAAA
>DATJFU010000232.1:0-2435 GCA_035495495.1 Bdellovibrionota bacterium | reverse complement strand
CTTCTTGGAGATGAACACGCGCCTGCAGGTCGAGCATCCTGTCACCGAGTGGGTGACGGGCCTCGACCTGGTCGAGATGCAGCTTCTGCTGGCCGCGGGGGAGCTGACCCTGCCGGCGCAGGCGCCCGCGCGCGAAGGAGCCGCGATCGAAGTGCGGGTCTACGCCGAGGATCCTTCCAACTTCTTGCCTGCACCGGGAAAGATCGGCTTACTCGACCCCCCGAGCGGGCCGTTTGTTCGGTGGGACAGCGCCTTCAGGGGTCCGGGCGAGGTGTCGATGCACTACGATCCGATGATCGCCAAGCTTTCGGTCTGGGCGCCGACGCGGCCCCAGGCGCTCGCTCGTCTGCGCGTGGCCCTGGACGAGCTCAGGATCGAGGCCCCCGTCGGGCCGGACGGCTCACGCGTCGGGTCTCTCCGCACCAACGTGGGCTTTCTGCGCCGGCTCGTGCGTAACGGGCAGGTCATCGAGGGCGAGACCACGACGGACTTGATCGAGCGCCATCCGGAACTCAAGGTTCCGCCGCAGGTCCAGGCCACGCCGGAGGCCGCGGTCGCGGCTTCGCTGGCGCGGACGTTGGCCCAGGGGCGGGGGCAGGGGGCGGCGGCGAATTCCACCCCGTCTTCTCGTTGGGGCCATGAAGCGCGCCGAGAGGGGATGCGCTCATGAGCGGCATGCGCGGCAAGGTGGGCGAGAGCGCCCTGGTTTGGAAGACCGTTCCGCGGGGACCCGAGGGGACCGCCGAGGTCGAGGTGGGCGGCAAGACCCACTCCGTGAGCTGGAAGCAGGACGGGGACGGCCTCTGGCTCGAGTTCGCGGACCGGATCGTCGGTTTTGACATCCGGAGCGTCAAGGGCGACGACGGATCCCAGACCTTTGATCTCAACGGACGCGGTTATCCCGCCGAGTGGCGAGGGATCCGGTTTCTGCGTGAGGGCGAAGAAGCCGTCTCAGGAGCGGGATCGGGCAAGAGCAATCGCGCCAAGGTCCGCGCGGAGATGCCCGGAAAGGTCTCGCGCCTCTTTGTCACCGAAGGGCAGGTCGTCGCCAAAGGCGAGCGGCTGCTCGTGATGGAGGCCATGAAGATGGAAAACGAGATCGTCTCGCCGGTGCCCGGCCGGGTCACCGGTCTCGGTGCCAAGGCCGGCGAGTCGGTCGAATCCGGAGCCCTGCTTTTGACCGTGGAGCCGGAGAAGTCATGAGCGACAAGCCGGCGCCATTCGAAACCCGCTCCGGCCTCCAGGTCAAAGAGACCTACTGGCCGGACGACTCCCCGCAAACGTCGGACGGGGCGTCCGCGCGCAAGCATCTGGGTTCGCCCGGGCAGGCCCCCTACACGCGGGGCCCGCAGAAGACGATGTACCGCGGCCGCACCTGGACCATGCGCCAGTACGCGGGCTTTGGCACCGCGGAGGAGAGCAACCGCCGGTACCGCTACCTGCTCTCGCAGGGGACCACGGGGCTCTCGGTCGCCTTTGATCTGCCAACGCAGCTCGGCTACGACCCCGACCACGAGAACTCCAAGGGTGAAGTCGGCAAGGTGGGCGTCTCGATCGCCAGCGTCGAGGACATGCGGATCCTCTTTGACTCGATCGACCAGGCGCAGGTCTCGACGTCGATGACCATCAACGCCACCTCGAACATCCTGCTGGCGCTCTACGTGGCGGTGGCCGAGGAGCGGGGCGCGTCGGCCAAGGACCTCCGCGGAACCACGCAGAACGACGTGCTCAAGGAGTACGTCGCGCGCGGAAACTACATCTATCCCCCTGCCGGGTCGCTGCGTCTCGCGACGGACATGTTCGCCTGGTGCGCCGAGAACGCGCCCCAGTGGAATCCGATCTCGATCTCCGGCTACCACATCCGCGAGGCTGGCTCGACGGCGGTGCAGGAGCTCGCGTTCACCTTCGCCAACGCCATCACCTACGTCAAGTCCGCGGTCGACCGCGGGCTCAAGGTCGATGACTTTGCCGGCCGTCTCTCGTTCTTCTTCAACGTGCACAGCGACTTCTTTGAGGAGGTCGCCAAGTTTCGCGCCGCCCGGCGCATCTGGGACCGCATCATGGCCGAGCGCTTTGGCGCCGCCGATCCGCGGAGCCGGGTGCTCAGATTCCACGCCCAGACCGCGGGCTCGACGCTCACGCAGCAGCAGCCGATGAACAACGTGGTGAGGGTCTCCCTCCAGGCGCTGTCGGCCGTGCTGGGCGGGACCCAGTCGTTGCACACCAACGCCTTGGACGAGGCCATGGCCTTGCCGACCGAGGAGTCGGCGCGGCTGGCGCTGCGGACCCAGCAGGTGATCGCTTCGGAGACCGGGGTGACCCGCACGGTGGATCCCCTCGGAGGGTCCTGGTTCGTCGAGTCCCTGACCGACGAGTTGGAGAAGCGCACCTGGGAGTACCTCTCGGAGATCGAGCGGCGCGGCGGAACCGTGGCG
>DATJFU010000231.1:0-5968 GCA_035495495.1 Bdellovibrionota bacterium | reverse complement strand
GGATTTCGTCCATGGGTCCCATAGTATGGACGGGATTACGATGAAAGCACCCCTTTTGCCAGTAATCATTTCCCTCGCTTTCTGGTCGGTTGTCGCCCGGACGGCTGGGGCGGTGGAACCCTTCTTTCACCAGGACCAGCGGCACGCCGCTGAGGAGGCCTATCGCCAGGGGGACTACCCCAAGGCCCTGGAGGACCTCGAGAAGCTCCTGGGGACCACCTCCGTGCCCGAGGCCGAGTGGCGCAAGGCGCTCGAGCTCAAGGCCCTCATTTTTCGCAAGCAGGACGACGTTCAGAAGGCCGCCGCCACCTACCGCGAGCTCGTCGAGAAGTACGACACTCAGGGGTATCTCAACGAGGCGGACTCGGCCCGTCTCGAGGAGCGCCTCAAGAAAGACGCCGCGGGCCCCCACCCCGAGGAGGGGATTCTTTCTTATTATTATGAGTACGGTCAGGCCCTGCGCGAGGAGGTCACCCGGGCCGGCAAGGGGGCCGAGGCGGTGGAATCGGACCGGGGCGCGGCCGAGCGGGCCTTTGAGGTCGCCTCCCAGTTCGGGTACCGCCGTTCCTTCTCCGAGACGGCCTTGAGAGAGCTCCGTGAGGGCGATCCCGCCGCGGTCGCCGCCGCCGAGGCCGCGGCGCAGACCCCCGACGAGCTGGACGAGGACCCGGGGTCGTTCGCCCCAGGGCAGGCGCCCGTGGTTGCCCCTCCGGCGGCCGGGGCGGCCAACCCCTCCGCGGCTACTCCGGCACCCAAGGTGCCCGAGAAGTTTCGGTGGTCCATGGGACTCGGGTACTACAACTGGACCGAGCACTTTACCTACCGCGATCCCTCAGACGTCGCGTCGCCGCTCCACTTCGAGGCCCGGCTCCCTTGCCTCGCCGGGGGCTTTGACATCGAACTGCCGCGCCTCGACATCGGGGTCTGGGGCTGCATCGCCATGGGGCTGGGACGCGTCGACCCCAACCGCGTCGAGGTCCCTTACCGGCACGGCAGGATCGCGGTGCAATCCGTCCTCATCGGGCCCGCGTTCTGGTGGAAGTCGGCGCGCAAGGAGGTCGCGATCGGCCTCGAGATCCCGGTGATCTACCGAGCCGCGCAGATCCCGGTGCCCTCCCAGGACGGCGCCTCGATCGACCCTCGCAACAACTTCGCGTTCGCGTTTCTCGCAGGCATCCGGTCGACCGTGGGCCGCGTGAGGGTCGTCACCGAGGGCGGCTGGGGGCCCACCTTTGGCGAGGCGGTCTTCGGGATCAAGATGGAGTGGGCGTTCAGAAACGGACGGTGATTCCGGCTGCCGCCTGCGTGGCGATCTGGCCGGTCAGACCCTTGCCCGGGTTGGAATAAGAATTCAGGCCGAGACGGACGCCGAAGCCCACCGACCCCATGTGCCGGTCGTAGGGCATGTAGAAGTAGTTCAGAAACAGGCCTGCTCGGGTCTGGATGAGCCGATAGTGATTGGATGCTTGCACCGAGTTGTCCACGGCGATGTCCGTATAGGAGTACCCGTGGTTGCTGATGCCGAATTCGGGAGTGAGAAACAGGAGGCTCGTCCCCGAATCCAACGGAAAGAACGGCGCGCCCAGCGAGAGATCAAAGCCGCGGAGGCTGCCTCGCTCGTTGCTCGAGCCGCCGGGCGAAGGTCCGAGGTTGGGAGAGAGATCGAGCGCGGCCATCATCTGAACCCCGATGCGGTCAAAAAGACGCCGCTGGACGGACATGGCGATGCTGGCAAACGTGGTGCCCGGCGCTTCGGCGACCGTGGCGTCGTTGAAGCCGAACCAGAGTCCCCCGATCCAGGTGCGCTGAAGGGGAATCGACCCGTCGTCCTCGGTGACGAGGGGCTCTTCTTCGTCGGGGCGCGGAAGCCGGTTGATGTCGGCGGCGTTCTTTCCACCACCGCCCTTGCCCTCGGCGTCCGCGCCGGCCGCGTCCGGCGGGCCCTTGCGCTCGAGCACCAAGGGCTTCTTGGGCGGGTTCGTCGCATCCTTGGCGCCCTCGGGCGTCAGCTGGATGTTGAGCCGGGTGACGGACTGGACGTCGACCAGCTTCTCAAAGGGTTGGTATCCCTGGCGCTCCAACCGCAGCAGGTGCTGTCCCGGAGCCACGGCATTGGCGATCCTGACCGGAGTCGTGCCGTAGGGATGGTCATCCATGAAGACCGCGGCGCCCGACGGCTGCGAATCTAGCTCAATGACCGTCTGCGGCGCGGCGAGCGCCGGCACGCTCCACAGAAGGAGCGGCAGGAGCAGTCGAACTGAACGGTTCAATTCCACGGGCACTGGCGTTATCCTTAAAAGTAACGACGCTACGGATCAGGTTACACCGGGGCATGGGGAATCCGTGAAGAAAATATTGGTCGTCGACGACGAACCCTATCAGCTCATCTTCATGAAAAAGGCCATCGAAGCCCTCGGCTTCGCGGTCGAAACCGCGGGCAATGCCGCTGATGCCCTGGCCAAGATCGACGCCGGCGGAATCCACGTGGTTCTCTCGGACTTGCGCATGCCCGACATGACGGGCCCCGAGCTCATCCGTAAGGTGCGGGAGAAGGCGCCGGCGACCGGCAACGTGCTCGTTACGGCCCAGCAGTCCAACGAGGTGATCGTCGACGCCCTCAAGAACGGAGCCGACGACTTTATCCAGAAGCCGGTGGAATTTGGGATGCTCGAGGTGGTCCTCGGGCGCCTCTTTCGACTCCTCGAACTCGCGGAGGAGAACGAGCGCCTCAAGGCCGAACTCAAGAGGCTCAAGGCGTGACGATCGCTCGGCGGGACACGCTCCCGGTCGTCTTCGCCGCCGCCTTTCTGGCCCTATCCGCGGGGGCCTGCCGCGACACCAGCCTGAGCAACCTGATGGACGGTGGCGAGAAGATCGCCGAGCTCAAGGAGCCGCGCCAAGACGTCAAAGAGCGCCGGGCCCACCAGATGAGCTGGGGCGACGCGGCCGACGGCGACGATCTCCGAAACTACGACGCCGTCCGCACGGGCTCGTCATCGAGCGGCCTCATCAAATACACGGACTCGTCGGTCCTGAGACTCGGCGAGAACACGATGATCATCGTCGTCGACCGCAACAAGAAGAACGACGAGGACAAGTCCGTGGTGGCCCTGCCTTCGGGCACCGTCGAGGGCGATCTCGGTCAGGCGACCGAAAAGAGGATCGATATCGAGGTGCGCACGCCCCGGGGCTGGATCCGCGCGAGCAACCGGACGCCCGACGGGCAGGCCAATCCGTTCAAGTTCAAGGCCGCGATGGGCGACGACGGCGCCGTGCAGGTCACCGCCGACAAGGGTGAGGTCAAGTTCGTGGCCAAAGGGCTCGAGCGGACCGTGAGCCGCGACAAGGGCGTGAGCCTCCCCGCCGATCCCAACTACCGCGCGCCCGACAAGAGCAAGGGCAACAAGGAGATGGTGGACGGGGCCTTCAAGGAGCTCCCCGAGTTTCACATGCGCGCGTGGAACACGGGCGAGGTCAAGGCCTGGGAAACCTCCTCGGAGCCGGGGGTGGACCTCTTTCTCATCAAGGAGCCGCGGGATCGCGTGATGGTCACCGACGAGGTGATCACCGTGCGCGGCGAGATGTCGGTCCGGCTGCACGCGTTTCTCTTCGATACTCCCATCATTCCAGACGACCAGGGACGCTTCGCGGTGGCGGTGCGCTTGGATCGCGGCGCCAACTCGCTCGAGTTTCGCATCGTGTACCCCGGGCCCGGAGGGCAGGGCGAAGGGCGGACGCAGAACGAGCTCCTCACGGTGATCCGGCAGTAGGCCATGTCCCGCATACGAAACAAGGTCAATCTGCTCACGCTCTCCGTGGCGGTCGCCGGGATCGGCGGGACGATTCTCGTGACCACGGACACGTTCGTGGCCGACAAGCGCGACTATGTGGTGGAGTTCAACTCACTGGCCGCGCCCAACGTGGCTTCGGCGGTGGGCAAGCACCTGGACCACCTCGAACACCAGTTTCACGTCATGGACCGCGCCCTGGCCCAGATCCAAAGCAACTCGCAGAGCGGCAGCCTCGTCAAAGAGATCTTCGGGTCCCTCGAGGGAGTCGCGCGGCTGAGCATCTACGACACGAGCGGCATCGTCGCCAGCATGGGTACGGCTACGGGTGCGGACCAGGTCGAGGTGTCCCGCGACCTCCTCGGGGATCTCTGGGATAACTCATCGCGTACCCTCACCAACGTCAAGGCCCCCGCCGCCACCGGAGGACGCGCCCTGATCTTTTCGTCACGGGTGGGGGGCCGATTGTACGTCGCCCAGCTCTCACCGGAGGCGTTCTCGCAGTACTTTGAGGCGGCCCGTGCCATCTCGGCCATGCTGGTCACCGAGGATGGCGCCGTACTCTACAAGAGCGGTGGATCCAAGAGCGACCGGGCATCCAAGGACAAGACGACGGAGATCCTCCCCAATGAGCTCCTGGCCGCGCTCGTGATGCGCGACAAGCAGGCGCTGCTGGTCAAAGAGGTGCGAACGCCCGACGAGGGCCGCCTTTTGACGGCCGCGGCCCCTGTGCCCGGCACCCAAGGGGTTCTGGTCGTGGTCAAGGCGCCTTCGGCGCAGGCGTTTCAGATGGCCATGCAGGTGCTGCGGAGCTCGCTCCCCCTGGCCCTCGCGATCTTCGCAGCCGCAGTGGTCCTCGGCCTCGTGTTCACCCGAAAGCTGGTCAAACCGATCGAGGAGCTCACCGAGGCCACCTCCCGCATCGCCAAAGGTCACTGGGCGGTCTCGCTCCCCGCGAGGACCGACGACGAGATCGGCGGCCTGGTGCGCGCCTTCAACAAGATGGGATCCGAGCTCGAGGCGCGCGAGGCCGAGCTCAAAGAGACCCACACGCAGCTCGTGCGGTCCGAGCGGCTCGCCGCCGTGG
Organism: Bdellovibrionota bacterium; assembly: GCA_035495495.1. GTDB lineage: Bacteria > Bdellovibrionota > UBA1018 > UBA1018 > JADZFF01 > JADZFF01. Next base: position 1,093 of record DATJFU010000231.1, on the reverse strand, counting down.
GCACGCTCTCGGCGGGTATCGCCCATGAGGTCAAGAACCCGCTCAATTCGATTTTGGGATTTGCCCAGCTGGCGGAGAAGGAGGTCGAAGGCGGTGGATCCGCGGACCTCAAGCAGTACGTCGGGTTCATCCTCAATGAGACCCGGCGCGCCGGCCGCATCATCACGGAGCTGCTCACCTACGCGCGCCAGAAACCCCCGAACCTGGTCTCGGCGCCGGTCGGAGAGCTGCTCGAGTCCGCTCGCGGCATGCTCATGCCCCAGGTGACCGCCGCGGGCGCCGAGCTGGCCGTCGAGCCCGTCGACGCGGGTGTCAGCGCCGCCGTCGACCGCGATCAGGTGTACCAGGTCGTCTCCAATCTCGTGATCAACGGTGTGCACGCCATGGCCACGAACGCGGCCGGACGGCCCAAGCGGGTCACGATGTCGGGGGTCAGGGACGGCGACTGGGTCATCCTCAAGGTGCGTGACACGGGGTCCGGCATTCCGCCCGAGCTCCTGCCAAGGATCTTTGAGCCGTTCTTTTCGACCAAGCGTGTGGGCGAGGGCACGGGCTTGGGCCTCGCCATGTGTCAGCAGATCGCCGACGCCCACGGCGGGCGCATCGAGGTCTCATCCCTCGTCGGCGAGGGCACGGAGTTTAAAGTTTACCTTCGCGCCGTTTGATCGCGTCCCGGAACGTCGACGCGAACTTCACAAAGTCCCCGCCTTTTTTCATCTCGGCGAGGACCTCGACCCCGTCCGCCACGCGAATCGAAGCGTCGAGGTCGACGGGACCCGAGGGTTTGGGCGCGCTCGCCGCGGCCTTGAGCGCGCGTTCGGTCGCGTCGTGCAGGGCCTGGCCGGTGAGGCCCACCTCATGGACCGTGGCCTTGGCGGAGAAGGGCTCTCCGGTGAGCTGCGGAATGAACTCCAAGAAGGTCCGCAGGTTTCCCTCGCGCCAGTAGTGCTGGGCGAGCTCGGGGCCGACTTTGGGGTTATCGACCAGATACCCGTCCCGCCGCAGAAAGTGGGCGCGGGTCTGATGCACGGCCATCTCGGCCAGCACGTATCCGTGGTAGTAGGCCGACGCCTCGCCGGCGAGCAGATGGGGC
>DATJFU010000230.1:0-4901 GCA_035495495.1 Bdellovibrionota bacterium | reverse complement strand
AACCGGTGCCCCCCGAGGTGCCCAGGGTGGGCGGTGCGCTGCCGTCCGGAGTACTGGGGGCGCCCACGCCGCCGCCGCGGCGTTCTTCGCGGCGCTCCTTGCGGGCCTCCCGGCGGTCCTGCCGGTTCTCTTGCCGGTTTTCGCGGCGGTCCTGGCGACGGTCCTGGCGACGGTCCTGGCGACGGTCTTTGCGGGCTTCGCGGCGATCCTGCCGATTGTCCTGCCGGTTCTGCCGCCGCTTCTTGCGGGCGTCCTGGCGCTCCTCGCGCCGTTGGGCGGCCCGCTCGCCACGGCCGGCTAGGACATCCGTGGTGACGAGACCGAAGGTGACGATCGACACGATGGCGGCAATGGCGAGTGCAGTGCGTTTCATTTCTTGTCTCCCGGTGCGCTGGGCGCGGATTTCAGAGTTGGGGAACCAAAGGATACTGGATTACAGGGCGAGAAGCGACTGGGCGTCGATGGCGCTCAAGCCCGTCTCGGACCTGAACCACTGGTCCGCGAAGGCCGGCGGTTGCGGCTGCTTCTGCCGCAGGCAGTGCATCACGGTATCGCCCGCGGCCTCGGGGCCCCGGTCCGAACCGGAGGCGCTGCCCACGCAGTAGAGGTCCGACCAGGCGCGGCCGAGCTTGGACTCCAGTTCTGACGCCAGGCGTTCCATGCGGGTCCTGAGCCAGGGCGCGGGGTCGGCCAGATTCGCCCGGTGGGGCTTGAGCCCGATCTCGGGCTTCGAGAGCGTCGATTCGGTATCCTCTTGGTCGGACTTGTCCTCGACCTGGGCGTTGATCGCGCGTCCCTCGGCCTCGGTCGCCAGGGAAAGACCCAGATTCAGGTGCCGCGCCAGCTTCCACCCCCCATAAGAGTAGATGCGGTCGATGGGCTTCTTTACCTGCTGGGGCTGCTGCTCGGTGTAGTACTCGGTCACGGGCTGGCTCTTGACGACCGTACGGTAGGCGTGGGTACCGGGGATGATCTCCTGAACGGTCTGGTCGCGGTAGACGACGCGGGATTTGCGCACGTCCACCATCTGGGTGACGGTCTCGTACTCCGTGTACTTGTGCTGCAGGTCGACCTGCACCTTGTCGTCGTCCCGGGTGTAGTGGCCGGCGAGGCTCAGCCTCAGGACCGCACCGCCCTTGGGGTCGTACCAGGCCGTGCGCCGGAGGGCGTCGCCCAGCTTCTCCTTGGCGTAGGAGATCGTCTCGTCCGGAACCCCCTGGGCGGTCTTGGTATCCAGCTCGACCGCGCGAAAAAGCTGGGCCGCGGGGTCGCCGGCCTTGCCCTGGGCGACGGCGGGGCCATGCCAGTGCTGGCAAACCTGAAGGGCGTAGAGGGCGAACCAGGGATGGGTCTTGAGATCCATCTTGAGATAGCCCTGGCAGTCCTTGCGTCCGCGGTCCTGGGTCGAGGCCTGGAGCTGATCAAAGGCCGCGCGATTCTTGCCCTGAAAGATTTTTTCGTAGCGGCGCAGAAGCCACTCGCCCCGGAGGGGCTGGCCCGCCTTGACCGACTCGGCCACCAGGCCCTGGGCCGATTTCACCGCGTAGCCCATCTCCTCTTCTTGGGTAAAAGAGGCGTTGCCCATGGCGGGCATCTTCCACCGCTCCTGCTGGTCCAGGGTTTCGGCGAGGAGGTCGAGGGCCTCCTGGGCGTTGCCCCCCAGGCGAGCCTTGCGTACCTGCAGCAGGCGTTGATCCATGTACTTGGCCCGCGCCTGCTTGAGGCCGGCCTGGGCCTCGGTGTCTTTGGGGTCACGCGCGACGGCCTGCTCGTAGAGCGCGACGGCCGTGCCGTAGTCCCCTTTCTCCATGGCCTCGCCGGCCCGCTTGGCGATCGAGCCGCAGCCCGCGATTGAAAGAGAAACCACGAGAGCTAAGGCAAGCAGTGGAAGGCGGTTTTTCATCGTCCGGGTCCTAGAGTTTGAGTTTCTTCTTCAGATTGCTGGCGGCCTTGTTCTTGGCGCCCGAGGTGGCGCCCCCCTTGGTCGAGGCGAGCTTCTGGTCGGCGGTGCCCTGCACGGAGGTCGCCTTTTTCTTGCGGGCGTCGACTTCGCCAAAGATCTTGGATTTGACCGCGTCCATCTTGGACGTGAGCTCACGTTTGGGACCGTTGACCTGCTGGTCGAGCATGGCCTGGATCCGCTTGTGGGCCTCGTCGAGCTTGGCCTGGAGCTGGTGCTGCAGGCCGCGCGTGATGGCGTCGGCCAGGTTGCTCTCGATGTCCATGCGGAGCTTGGGCGGGGCGCCTTCGGCCGTGGCCTTGACGGTCACGGTCTTGAGCTCCTTGGCCACATCCTTGAGGGTGCTCTCGAGGGGACCCGACTTGGCCTTGATCTGAAAGTCCAGGTCGTGGAACTGGCTCGTGGCCACGAGACGCATCACTCCTTCGGAGTACGTGCCCTCGACCGAGCCCGAACCCGAGGCCTTGCTGAACCCAAAGCTCACGTCACCCGAGTGCGAGAGATCGCGCCCCGCGATCGGAAACGAAGCCACCGAGGCGCGCACGGTGTCCACCGCGCGCTCGCTCCGGTGATCCAGCGTCGCCATGAGCTGGATGCCATTGACCCGCGCCCGCGGAAACTCCCCTTTGAGCTCCATCACCATCGGGCGGCCGACCTGCGCCTGGTTCGATGCGGCGTCGCGGATCTCACCGCTCAAGAGCCCGGCCTCGTTCGAGTCGTCGAGCTTGGAGCTGATCTCGGCTTTCTGCAGCCAGAACGCCGGGTAGCCGTGCGGTTTTCCGAACTCAAACACGCGGCCCGTCGACCGGGGACGCGGCGCGGGCTCGGGGTTGGGTTTGCCGGCGGCCTTGGGTGGCATGTACTTATGGGCGAGGTCGGCGTACTTCTGGGCCTGCTCGGCCTTGGCGAGGACCGAGTCGCCAAAGAGCCCCTGGGCGAGATCCTTGGGGTTCAGGCTGGGCAGCTTGAGGCCGCTCTCGGCCTCTTTCATGTCCTCTTTCATCAGGTCATCGACCTGGCCCACGGACTTGCTGAAGTTAGACATCTCCGAGGTGAGGCCGTTCGCGCCGTACTCGACCGCCTTCATCTTGCCTTTGAGCTCGGACACGACCTTCTGGATCTCATCCGCCTGCTTCTTGAGCTCGAGCGGGTTGCTGGTGCCCCCCACCTTCATGCCGCCGAGCTCGCTCTGGAGCCGGTCAAAGTCGGCTTGGGTCGGGATGGAGTTCAGGGTCTGGTTCCAGACCTGCTCGTTCTGCGCGAGCTGCTGCGAAAGTTCGTGGATCTTGGCCACGGACTTCAGGTTCTTGAGCTCCTTGAGTTCCTTGCTGGGATCAAAACCCTGCAGAAACTGCGAGAAGTCCGCCAGGGGCGAGGACTTCATGGCCTTCTCGCGCGCGGTCCGCCACATGGCGGCGGCGGCGGTCGAGATCATGCCCGGCGGCTCGGGGGGCAGCACGCGGCCCGGATGGTCGCGGTGGGTGCCTACGGCGATGTTCGTGATGCCCGCGGACGGGATCACGACCTTGCCGCGGAGAAGGGCGTCCCACAGAAAACCCAGGTTGACTCGGCCCACGGAGAACCGGTTCTTCTCCGGCTCGGCGGGATCGGTGACCTGGATGGCGCCCATCTCAAAGGTGCCGTGAAGGAAGCTCGTGTGGAGGTAGCCCACGTTGACCTCGGCGCCGTTGCCGTAGGTCGCGCCCCATTCAAAGGCCTTACGTAGCTGCCAGTCAAAGAAGAGCGTGAAGTACAGGGCGATCAAACCAAAGATCACCAGCAGGGGGACCACCGCCTCGGTGCGGACCGGGCCTTTTTTCTTCGATTTTTTCTCAGCCATGGAGCGCCTCGTACTTGCAGTACCATTGATAGAAACCGGTTCCCGACCAGAGCTTCCAGAACCCGGAGGCCTTGTACCGGGCCACTACCTGCGTCCGGTACGTCGCCACCAGGTGGAGACAGAGAAAGTAGAAGGGCGCGGCCAGCGCCACCGCCACGATACCTGAACCCATCACGACACTGTGGTTAAAGCGGGTGAGGGGGATGAGGGGAGCCTGATACACCTCAGTATAGAGCGGCCGCAGGGCGTCCAGCTGAAGCGCCCACCCGCCCACGCCGTCAAACAGCGGGGCGAGGGCAAAGCCGATCACCTTGAAGAGCGCGGCCGTCGTAAAGGCGGCGCCCGCCTGCACGCGAAAGAGAAAGATCGCGACAAAGACCAGGATCGCCTGGATCGACAGGACCGGTGACAGACCCAGGATCATGCCGCAGACCATGCCCGCGGCGATCTGGCCCGTGCCCTGATCGGAGTTGAGTAGCTTAAAAAAGGAGAACACCTGTTTCAGAATGAGGCTCACGTTCACTCCCGAAGGTGGGTTGATTTCCGAGGAGCAGTCTAGGCGGTTCAAGAAGGGTTGACAACGGTTACCGCAGGGCCAACCCTGGTTGAAATGCTGTACCGTTGGGTCGTTCTCATCCTGTTCGCCCTGCAAGCCGGGCTAAGCCAGTTTCTCTGGATCAACTACGCGCCGCTGCTCTCCAAGGTGCAGTCCCTCTACGGAGTCAGCGAGAGTCAGGCCGGCCTCCTGATGCTCGTGTTTCCCTTCGTCTACATGGTGCTTTCGGTCCCCGCCGGGGTGCTGATCGACCGCAAAGGTTACGTCTTCAGCGTGGGATTGGGCTCGATCCTGATGGCCGCGTTCGCCTGCCTCCGCCTGGTCGAGGGCGGTTACTGGCTTCTCTTCGTCGCCCAGACGGGCATCTCGATCGGTCAGCCCTTTGTCGTCAACGGAGTCTCCAAGCTGGTGCTCGACTGGTTTCCACAAGAGCAGGACGCCTTGGCCAACGGCGTTGGCACCATGGGCATGTTCATCGGCATGGCGACCGCGATGGCCTCGACGCCGGCGATGGTGAGCGCCTGGGGCCTCAGCGCGACCATGGC
>DATJFU010000229.1:0-4458 GCA_035495495.1 Bdellovibrionota bacterium | reverse complement strand
GTCTTTTTGAGTGCCCGACGGCATCGATCCTCGAAGGCAAGGATCAGTACGTCATCGACACGGACACCTGCCGTGATCACCGCTCTTGCGTGACGGTGTGCCCGGTGGACGCGATCCATCCCGCCAAGCCCGCCACGCCGGGCAAGCCCGAGACACCCACGCCCTCACGGACTCGGTAGGGTCTTCCAGATTCCGTTCCACCCCATGCCGGGTCCCAAGGTCTGAACGGCTCCGCCCGTGAACTCTCCGTAGAAAACCGCGCCGGGTTGAATCTTGGGCGGCGCGAGTCCCGTGCCGGCCCAGAAGTACGGGCCATGCCACTGAGCGCCCTGGGGGGGCGCTGCCGCCTCTCGAAGCCTGAATCCGCCGCCGAGGCCGCGCTCGATCGCCTGGCTCAGCCGGCGCGCCCAGGGCGCCGGGAGGCGACCCGCCGCGTGCCGTTCGGCGAGCTGTAGGTGCGCGTCCCTCCAAAGTCCGACGTCGCCCACGTCGATCCAAAGCCCGTGGTGCATGTGCACGCCGAGAAGACCCTTGGCGGCGGCGGGCTTGAGCACGAGATCGAACATCTCGGCCGGCTTTCCTGGAGTGAGGCCCGCGAGCAGCTTGGGATCCATCACCATCACGCCGGCAAAGTACGGAACGTTCTTCTTGACCTCGCCAAACGCGCGGATGCGCTCGCCCTGGGCATCGAGGTTGACCTCGCGGTAGGAGCCCGAGCCGCCCATGCCCCGCTCGCAGAGAAGGAGCGTCGCCTGGACGCCGTGGCGTGCCGCGAGCTGCTGATGCCTGTGCGCGAGGGCGCCCAGATCCGCGTCGCAAAGTACATCGCCGTTGACGTAAAAGAACGGACCGCTCCCTAGCTTGGGCAGCGCCTGAACGGCGCCGCCGGCTCCGCCCAGAATCTCAGCGGTTTCGCGCGAGACGGAGAAATTGGCGCCCCCCCAGTCGAGCTCGCCCAGGCGTTTCTCGGTGTCCTCGAGAAGCCAGTGGACGTTGCCGACGACGTTCTGGACCCCGGCCTTGGAGAGGAGGTCGGCGGCGAACTGGACCGTCGGAACTCCCAAAAGGGGAAGAAGCGGCTTTGCCCGATACTCGGTGAACGGCCTGAGGCGCGTACCCGTCCCTGCGGCGAGGACAAAGGCCTCAGAAATAGTAGTAATGGAACAGCACCTCGCGGAGCTCGGAGAACTCCGGATACTTGAGCAGGGTTCTGCGGATGTTCTCAAACGTGTTGCCCACGTACTTGAGGTAGGTGGCGACTCCGCGCTTGTTCTGGAACGAGGCGAAGCTGCCGATGGCTTTGAAGTTGCGCTGGACGGCCATGAGATCAAAAAGCCGCAGAAAATGCTGCCGCTGAAGCTTCTGCCCGCTCAGGGCCTCGTAGCGGGCCAGGTAGTAGTCGATCAACCGCTGCACCTGGTCCTCATTGAGCTGGTAGTACGAGTCGCGGAGCAGTGAGGCCAGGTCGTACTGCGGCGGTCCCATGCGCGCGTCTTGAAAGTCGATCATCACGAGCCGCTCGTCGCTCGGGACCATCACGTTGCGGCTGTGAAAGTCCCGGTGCGTGAACACGGCGGGCTCGTTCGCGAGCTCCGTGCAGATGGCCGTAAACGTCTTGTCCAGGACCTGCTGGTCCTTGGGAGAGATGTGCCGCTGCAGGTGCAGCTTGTAGAAGTGCTCGATCGTGAAGCCCACCTCCCACATCAGCTTTTCTAGGTCGAACTTGAGCTTGAACCCCGCCAACGGCTGCGACGCCTTGTCCGGGCCGGCGTTGACGTGCATGTGCACGAGCGAGTCGATGACCTTTTCGTAGAGATGGCGCTCGATCTCCATGTCCGTCACGGACTGGAGCCGTTTCAGGAGCGTCACGTCGCCCAGATCCTCGAGGAGAATGAATCCGCGTTCCGAATCCACGTCGTGGACCTGGGGAACTTCGACCCCGGCCGACGCCAAGTGCCTTTGGACCTCGAGAAACGGATACGCCTCGCCCTCGGCCACGAAGGGATCGGTCTTCATGACGATGAACGCGTCCTGGCCGGAGCGCACCCGAAAGTACTTGCGGGTGCTCGCGTCGCCCGGGAGCCGCTCGACCGAGTCGATGACCTTGCTGTTACGAACCCAGCTTGCCGCTTCGTCTTCGCCTTGAAGTAGTTGATCCACGAGTGCTCTGACCTCCGTGCGTACGACCTTCAGATCCGGGCGATGAGCTGCTTGAGCTTGAGAAACTCCTTGGACCGGACCACCGGGTTTCTGAGCGGCGTGTAGCTTGCGATCGCCCGGTACGTCTCGCTCACCAGACGCCTCGCCACCTCGCCCGGAACGCCCTGGCTTGCCTCGGTCTGCCATCGCTTCCAGTATTCCACGAGTCCCCTCGGATCGTAACCCGCCCGGTACAGAAGCCCCACCGCCACGGGAATGGCCTCGGTGTATTCGTCCTCGCTGGGCCGAACCAGGGAGACATCGAGGGTTTCTCCCTCCGTGGGCCTCCTGGGTTCCCCTGTGGGAACCGCGCTGGCCCGGGCCATCGCATCGGCCTGGATCCGCCGTGGAATCTGCCTGAGCGACACCCGCGCGAGCTCCAAGCCGATGGCGGCCGCGAGTTCGCTCTCGGTCTCCACGGCCTTCAGATACTCGAGCGAGACATAAATGCGGATCCCCGGAAGCCCCAGGATCGGGCTGTCGGCGATGCCCTGGTCATGCTTGCGGTGGAACATGAGAACGCCGAGGGGCGAGTCCTTGAGCTCCGGCGCGCCCTCGATCAGCTTGAGGGCGAGCTTGCGGAGGTAGACCTCCGCGTCGGATGGCTTCTCCAGGCTCAGGCGCCGCTCGAGCTCCGTCGCGAGCTCGGTGCCGAGCCTCAGGTCGAGCTGCGCCAGCTCGGCGCGCGTGGGCTCACGGCGCTCGGGCGCCGACTGGCACCCCGCAAAAAGCAGGACCATGAGCGAAACGGAAACGGTAACGCTGCGCACATCACGTAGTATTTGCATCGGGAAACCGCTTGGATACTCTATCGGCTGTTCAATATTTCATCCAAGGAGGAAAAGATGAAAAAGTCCATCAGCGTAGCCGCGCTTTTCGCGCTCACCGTGTCTTTCGCTCTCCCCGCCCATGCGCAGAGCCCCGAGCCGCTTGACCTGAACATTTTTGTTCAGCTTGCTCAGTCGCAGACCCGCGACCTGATCAATTGGAAGGTCGGCGACAGCATGAACTACAACGTGAGTTTGGGTTTCATGGGCAATGGCACCATGGTGAAAAACGTGGCGTCCGAAGAAGGCGGAAACATCTGGCTTCACCAGGACATCAACATCATGAACCAAAAACAGACGGTGGACGTCCTCATGCAGCGCTCGGACGGTAAGATTCTGAAAGTGCTTCAGAACGGCCAAGAAGCGCAGATTCCGGACAGCAAGATCGAAGTGGTTTCGACCAACTTTGACCACATCACCGTGCCCGCCGGCACGTTTGATTGCATGCACATCGTCGCCAACACCGACCAGGCCAAAGGCCTCGAAGTGTGGGGCAATCCCGACATGACCGCGATGGACGGCTCGCTCAAAGAAATCGTGCCCACTCAATTTGGGATGACGATGACCCTCGAGCTCACCGCGTTCCACAAAGTCCAATAAGTAAAAAAAAGGATCCGCCCCTGCGGGTCCGGTAGACAGAGAAACTCGAGAAGGGCCTGGCGTGCGAGCGCCAGGCCCTTCGTCGTTTTCAAGCTTGGTGAAGGCCGAAAACGAACCCGTTAAGGTTAATTGCCGGCCGGAGGCGTGCCCGGCGCGGGCGCGGTTCCACCGCCCGCGGGCATGGAGGCCGGCGCGCGGGTCTTGCCCGTCTGCGTGGGCGCGGCGCCCAGCGGAGACACGGGCTGATCCTCAGGCGAGGTCGTGTAATACACGTAGAATCCCGCGTAGATCTTGTTGGGATCGTGGATGAGCTGCTTGTTGTTGTGCCAAATCTTTTTCCACTTGCCCTTGTTGCCGTACACCTCGGACGCAATGGTGCCCAAGGTGTCGCCGGGGCGGACCTTAAAGGGCGTGCCGTTGCGCTCGACCATGACGGGCGTCGCGGGGCGCTCGACCTTCAGGTGCGTGCCGGCGGGGATCATGTTGGGATCCTTCAGCTTGCCCTGGTTGGCGGCGTAGATCTTTTTCCACTGGGTCAGGTCGCCGTAGTACTCAAACGCGATTTTCATCAGCGTGTCGCCGGACTTCACCGCGTAGGTATCGAACTGGCCGCTGCCGGCCATCTCGGAGCCACCCACGGGCTCGGCGATCGTCGCGTCGGTTGGCGCATCCGTCGGCGGAGTTGTCGCCGCGTTTTCGGCCCCAGGCGTTTCGACGGCGTCCTTGGGGACGTTGTCCGTGGAACCCTGGTCCATGGCGGAGATTTCGTCTTCCACCGCGGCATCCGGATTGTCGGCGTCTTTTTTGGATCCGCAGGCGCTTGTGAGCGCTA
>DATJFU010000228.1:0-2213 GCA_035495495.1 Bdellovibrionota bacterium | reverse complement strand
CACAGTCTTGGACCTGAGCGAGCCCTACCTCAAGAAGGCCCAGGCCAACCTCGACGGCTTCTGGGGCCTGGACTTTGTCCAGGGCGATGGCGCAAAGCTTCCGTTCAAGGACGGACAGTTCGATGCCGTGTACTCGGTCTTCTTGTTCCATGAGCTCCCAGAAGAGGTGAGGGGTGAGCTCGTGCGTGAGGGGGCCAGGTTGGTGCGCCGCGGGGGCTTCTACGGCCTCGTGGATTCCATCCAGCGGGGCGACCACGCGGCGTTTGATCCGCTGCTGCCCCATTTTCCCAAGCTGTACCACGAGCCCTTTTTCAGAAATTACGCCGAGCACCCCATGGACCGCGTGCTCAGGGGCGCCGGGTTGCAGGCGGTGGAACAGGACCGAGGCATGTATTCGAAGGCGGTTTGGGGCACCGTGTCATCTCCCGCGGTTCGGGCCAGGGGTCGGACCGTCAAGAAAACGACGCCCAAACGCGCCAGCCGGGGTGCCCCGGTCCGGAAACCGGTCCGCCGAGCGCGATAGCGCAGTGCGAAATCTGCCGACGTGGTGAAAGGGGGGGGCGTCGGCTATCCTGGGACCTCGTTAGCGCATGGACCCTTCGGCTTACCTCATAGCAATTTTTGTGGCCCTCCTGCTCTTCGCGTTCTTTTCGAGCAGCGAGACGGCCCTCCTCCGACTCAAACCTGAAGAGGTCGACCGGGATATCCGCAAGAAGCCGCGGCCCGGCGAGGTGGCGGCCCGCGAACTCATCAAGTCATCGTCCCGCCTCCTGGTGACGATCCTCCTCGGCAGCAACCTGGTGCACACCTTTATCGCGGCCGCCTGCTCGGCCGTGGCCATGAAGTACTTTGGGGCCGCCACGGGCGTGGCGATTGCCACCGGCATTGCAACCCTGGTGACCCTCATCTTTGGGGAGATCATCCCCAAGGCCGTGGCCGCCCGGAGCCCCAAGAAGATCGGGTACGCGGTGGCCTTGCCGCTGTACATCCTTCACCGGCTGGCGTGGCCCCTGCACCTCCTGTTCGAAAAACTCGTGGACCCCATCATCCAGCGGGTGGTGGGCAAGCGTGAGGATGAGCTCTCCAACGCCGAGTCCGTGCTCCGCATGGCCAAGGAGCTCAAGCGCCATCCTCCGCACTCGGGAGGCCCGCTCTCGATTATCGGTTCGGCGGCCAAAGCCTCCGAACTGCACGTCGAGGACATCATGATCCCGCGTGCCGAGATCACCGCCTATTCGGTCGAGACCGCGGCCAAGGACATCCTCGAGAAGATGCTGGCCGACCGCTTTACCCGCGTGCCGGTCTACGAGGGGAGCCTCGACAAGGTGCTCGGTCTCGTCCACTTCAAGGACCTGGTGGCCCTGGTGCACGGTGGAAACAGCGACCTGCGCTCCATCATCAAGCCCCTCATGCGGGTGCCGGGGCGGATGCCGATCTTGACCCTGCTCGGGGACATGCAGAAGGCCTTCAACCAGATGGCCGTCGTCAAGGACGAGTTCGGCGTGACCCTGGGGATCGTGACCCAAGAAGACATCCTCGAGGAGATCGTCGGCGAGATCCGCGACGAGTTCGACGGCGAGGAGCTCATGCAGATCCTCAAGATCACGGACGTCACCTACGACGTCCTCGGCCGCGTGCTCGTGCACGATTTCAATCGCGAGACAGGCTGGGAGCTCTCGGCCGAACGCGGGGACACGCTGAGCGGCGTGGTTTTCAATCGTCTCGGCCGCACACCCAAGAAGGGTGATTCGGTCATCGTCGGCCCCTACGAGCTTCAGGTGGGCGACGTCTCGGGCGCGCGGATCATCCGCGTGCGAGTCAATCGTAAGCACCCCTTGCCGCAGGCGGCGGGGGCCTAAGGAAGGTCAGGATGCCGAAGCACGAAGGTCTCGGAGAGTTTCAGAAAAAGGCTCTGGTGGTCGCGGCGCTGGCCGCGCTCGCCGCCGGGCAGGTCGTCTTGGGCGAGGACGCAAAGACGCCGGCACAGGCCCCAGCCGCCACCGCCGCAAAGGGCGAGTGCTCGGGCGTCAACTCCTGCAAGGGCCAGGGCGAGTGCGGTGGCAAGGGCCACTCTTGCGCCGGTTACAACGAGTGCAAGGGCAAGGGCTGGATCACCCTCACCAAGGCCGAATGCGACGCCAAGAAGGGCACGTGGGTCGCGCGCTGAGACCCACGGTTTTCGGCGGCTTGCCGGGCGCCCACCCTTGCGGTAT
>DATJFU010000227.1:0-6556 GCA_035495495.1 Bdellovibrionota bacterium | reverse complement strand
TCGACCGAAGCGAGCGCCTTCACGAACTTGACCTCGACCAGACCCTTTCCCCTCACCTTCAGGGTGACCGTCTTGTGGGGTGGAACGTAAAACTCCCTGAACTCAAACGGCGGATCGACACGAACCTCTGCCGCATACTTGCCGGGAGGAACGTTGGTTCCAAATGATGCCGTGAATCCCTTGAACGGGACGCGGTCTCCGTTGTCGAGGATTCGAAAGACGGTGACGCCCGCGGAAGGGTCGGGATTGTCGACAAAGAGATTGTTGTGCTTGGAAATCTGCTTGGAGATGTTGCCGAGGTCGGATTCCATGTCCGAGCTGTCCTGGGCGAAGCTCACGTCGCCGAGGCACGAGATCCCTTTTGCCTCGTCGCTGTTGGGGTCCATGCCGATCGCCACGACGTAGATCTTGAGGTCGACCCCTTTGTCGACGTCGAACTTCTTGACGAGCTCGCACGGGTCGCCGCCGCAGGTCTCCTGCCCGTCGGTAAACAGCACGATACGTTTGGGGCCGTTGTAGCTCTTGAGATCGTCGTAGGCCGCCTTCAGGCTCTCGGCGATGGGCGTTTTTCCGGTGGGCTCGATCACCGCGACCTTTCGGGCGATCTCGTCGAGGCTGCGCGCGCGAAACGGCACGGCCCGGTAGATGTCGGTGCAGTCCTTGGTCCTGCGCGAGCCGTACACCCGCAGGGAAACCTCGGCCTTCTCTTTCCATTGTTGAATCAAGTACTTGGATAAGAGCTTCTTGGCAAAGTACATCTTCGTCTTCTCGCCCTCGAGCTCCTCGGCCATGGAACCCGATCCGTCCACGATCACCTGAACCCGAGGCTGCGGACCCGTGGGCTCTTCGGCGTCGGTGTAGACCACGTCCCCCGGGGCGGCCTCGGCCGGCGTGTGATTCGACGACACCGAGGGATGCAGTTCGGTCGCGTCCTCGTTGTCCTGGGGGGCGACGAGGGGCTTGGGCCCAGGATGCTCGTCCTCGGGATCGGCGCTCGATGGCGTCTGGCGCTTTCCGGATTGCGAGTCAAAGATCAGGTGCGTCCCGGCCCAGGCGGGAACGCCGAGGCCCAGGGCGGTGATCGCCGCCAGACCGCCTTTCCAACGTCTCGTTTTTTTTAGACCCATCTTCGGCTCCGTCTTTGATTGGCTGGTCAGTTGTTGGGCTTGAGGAACTTACCCACGAAGTCATCCAGCCGGATCCCCACCATGAAAGTCCAATACATGTAGCTTTCGGTCGAGCGGGTGCCCGGGTAGATCGTGAAGGGGTTGCCCACCTCGCCTCGAGTCGCGCCACTGAACGAAAGATTATAGGTGAGCTGCCCGACGTCCGCGGTGATCACCCATCGCTTGATGACAGGCATCCAGTAAAAATACATCAGGCCCGTGGCGCCGGCTCGCCACTCGACCGCGTTGCCGGAGCCCTTGGTGCCGCGGGAGATGAAGATCCCGTTATGGCTCACGTCCTCGGGCGAAGCGATGGGATAAAAGCTGCCCTCCAGGTGAACCTCGTGTAACGCGATGAAAGGAAACCACCTGCGAGTCGTCCAGGCGGGCGACGTGAACTCCCACGCCAATCGCAGGCCGAGGCCCAGGCTCGTATAGTGGGACGTGATGACGTGCTCGTCTGGGTCACTGGTCTGAAAGATGTCGACCAGGTACTGAAACTTGAGGGTCGGGCGAAAGTGCCCGCCCCACATGCGCCTGAAGCGGTAGTTGACGGTGATCCGGCTGAAGTCCTGATCCGTCTGCACCTGCGTGTGGTAGTAGGTGAACGTCGGAAAGATCCCGCCGTACTTCTCCCACTCAAAACCCCAGTGCCAGATGAATTCCGGATACCAGGCAAACTGCATCTGCCTGAACCGGTACCCCGAGACCTTCTTGGCGTCGTTGGGGACCAGGGCGTCGAAGGCGGTGGAACCAGGGGTGACTTTGGTGTCGAGGTTGCCGAAGAAGAAACCGTACGTGGCCTGGATGTACCCCGGATCGCCGGGGGGATCGGGCAGGGCAAATCCGGTGGCGTCGAGGGATTCTTCTTCCTTGTCGTTCTTGGCGAAAGAGGGCGAAGCCAGGGGCACGGCCAGGTCGTTTTCGGCCGGAACCTTGAGGATCTCGTCCAGATCGAGCTTGATCAGGGCCTCTTCTCCCTCGACGCCCTGAACCTCTCCGCGGGCCATCATGTCGAGGCCCACCTCGGTCTTGCGAAAGAAAAGCACGTAGGTGCCGGGCGTGTAGACGCGGTTTTGAACGTTGACGACGATGTAGCCCGCGCGTTCGCCTGTGACCTTGAGCGACTTCTTGACCGTGTCCTCGATGCTGTCTTTGAGAAAGGGATTGAGATCCTGCTTGTCGCCGGGTTTTACGCGGGTGGCCTCCTGGGGCTTCTCGCCCAAATCAGCCCGGGCCAAACCCGAGAAACACGCCAGCATGAGGGCCATCCCAAAGCCGGCCCCCGCCCACTTGCACCTCATTCTCATGATTTTAACAGAGCCGCGTCGGATCTCGCGTTACTTCACCTTGTAGACCGAGGCGCCCGTTCGGTCGACCACCACCGTCAGGTTGCTCTGGGGCACCGTCAAAATAGCGTCAAAGCTCTTGTCCGTGGCCAGGGCGTTCACCGCCCAGGTGTTGGTATCGATGGTAAAGACCTGGCGGCCCAGGCGGCTGATGCCGTAGATCATGCTGCGGGTCGAATCGAGCACGATCTTGTGGCCCGAGCCCGGAGTATCGGTCTGGCTGGCCGACAGGGCGGCCACGCCGACAAAGCTGATGCTGGCCGGGGTCGGCGCGCCGGGGCCGGGGTCGCTCAGGACCGCGATTCCACCCGTACCCGCCAGGTAGATGTAAGCCCGGCTGTTGGGTTCGTCCACGATCACGTCCGTGGGCATGCTGTCGACGTTGGTGCCGTCAAAGATATCCAAGGTCGTCACGTAGGTCGGGGGCAAGCTGCTGTCCACCGGTGAGATGTCAAAGACGTGGACCTTGTACCGCTGGGCCACCGCGTTCTGGGTGGTGACGTAGAGCCGCTTCTTGGTGGCATTGACGGCCATGCCAAAGATCGTGTCAGTGGGCACCATCCCGCCCGGAAAGATCCCCGTGGCGACGCCCATGTTGCGGTCCCACATGACGTTGTTTGAGGCGTCGTTTGCCCAGAAAACGTTATTGGCGGAGTACGTATAGGCGGCGGTCGGCCGCGGGCCATACCCACTGGCGCCCGCATAGTGGTTCTGGGCGCAGCCCCCCGTGCAAGTCTGTCCGACTTGCAGGGGCACGGGGGCGAAGCTCGAGCCACGATTGGTCAGGTCGCCCTTGAGTTTGACCGAGTTCGTCGAAGCCGAGAACGGACCCGAACGGGAGAACTTGGGCGTCACGTCGACGTCAAAGACGCCCACTCCTTCCCACCAGTAGGAGATCCGCTGCGTGATCTCGCCAGCAGCCCACGGCAGTTCTTCGTAGTAGTTCCACGGAGGCGTGGTGAGCGTGCCGTTGGGCGTGGGTACCACGCCGTCGGTGAACTGCAAAAACCACAAGAAGTTCTTGGTCAGGGGGGCCTTGAAGTAGTTACCGCTGAACACGACATAGTCCAGGTTGTTGCTGCCGGAGGTGTTGTGAACGATATCCTCGGCCGTCCACACCACGTTACTCACGACCGCACCGGAGCCCCCCTGGGCGCGGGCGCTAATCACGTCAAATACCTGCGACGGAACCAGGTAGATGTTGCGGACGCTCACGGTCCAGGAGAACGAGGCTTGGCCGTTACCGTCCGTGACGACGCCCTTGACCACGTGCTGGCCGGACTGGAGGGGCCCGGCGGCACCGTCAGGATCAATGGAGCCAGCCAACATGTCGGGGCGATAATCGTAGCCCGATCCCTCATCGGACTGGAGAACGCCGTCCACGTACCACCGGTAGAAGAGCGTGTCGTTGGCGTTGACGTCACTCGCGGTAATCGTAAAATGCTGGGTTTGCTGCTCGTTCAGACTGAGGGTCGTGCCGGCCGGGGTATGACCGCTGATCGTGGGGTCCGCCTCACCCGAAGGCGAGGTCGGGTCGTGGACGATCAGGTTGAACTCGGCCGTGTCGGTCTCGTTGGTCACCGTGTCCCTGACCTGGATCCGGATCAACCATCCCGCGGCGGGGTTGGGGCCGTACGGGCTCGACATGTCGTTGGTGAGCGGCCCGGGCCCGTCCGGGTCAAAGTAGTTGGGCAGCCAGGTGATCACGCCCGGCGCGTCCGGCTGGTTGCCGTTGGCCGGGTCGGCGGCACGGCTGGGATCGAGCGGACTCGGGGTCTCGCCCGCGGCGCCGATGCAGACCCCATACTGCTGTCCGCATGCCCTGGGCGAGTTCAGGATCGTGTACGCCAGCGGGTGGCCTTTGGAGTTATTGACGATCGTCTCGTAGCGGAACCATTTGGCCGTCAGACCGGCCGAGGTGTTCGGCATGAAATGCACGGGCACGCCGCCGGACATGCGCGGGCTGACAAAGAAGACGGGGGCCTGGACCGTGACCTGCAAAGGTGTCGAACCGGCGAGTTTTCCGGAAATCTGCCCGTTTCGGCCCTCGTCGCCGTTGTCATCCACGAAGAGGGTTCCTCGGTGGACGCCGAGCTGCCCCTTTTGCGGGCACCATTCCATCCGGTATCCGGCGATGTACCAGGCGCCGGACTGGTGGGGCGGATCGATCATGGTGAACTTCGGAACCGCGAGATCCGTGTTCAGGGCGCCGCCCGTGCGGCATTGGGCCACGGCGCTGTTTCCGGAATAGGCCGGATCGTAAGACACCGCCTCGATGTTCCAGTTGGGAGTGATCGCGTGACAGTCCTTCTGGTAGGGCAGCTGCGCGCTGTCCAGGGAGATCGCGCCCGGCTGGGGCGGCGCCTGGTGCAGGATCGTGCCGCCGTTGGCGTCCTGGCAAGCGGTCAGGTACGGCGTGAAGGCTCCCCATCCGCCTAAGGGCGTGTAGGCGTCGACGTCACGCACGGTGAAATCGACCGAGAAATACGAATCGGCTTGGATCGTGAACTGGTTGTTGGTGCCGATGGTGTCGAACTGCGGCGGGTTGTTGCGGTTCTTGACGTGCACCAGGTAGTAGCCGTAGGTCGTCTTGCGCACGAGCGGGTTCGCCGGCGCGTCGGTGGCCTTGATCTTCACGACGAAGCCCTGGTCGCTCGAGAACTGCTTGGCCTCCTGGTCCGTGGGGTTCCAGGTCACCCGGGCGACCGTCTGCGAGCCGATGCCTCCAGGCAGGCTGAAGTTGGTGCTCACCAGGACCGTGCTCATGCTGGGCGGGCGGGCCACCCAGCTCGCGGTACCTATGTCGTACACCTGGGGCTCCAGGGCGACGTTGACGGTGCGGTAGTCCGTCGTCTTGTCCGGGTCGTAGATAAAGTACTGATACGAGCTCTGGGTGCCCTCGACGAAGTCGCCCAGGGTCACCGGGTTCAGCTCGTTGTCACCCAGGGGTGCCACCAGGTCCGTGAAACCGGAGTCGGTAAAATAGGGCGGATCGTTGATCTCCTGGATAGTCACGGAAACGGGCCAGACGTTGGTGTTGGACCCGATGGGGGTGGTCACGCCGTTGTCGTTCACCGTGACCTGAAACGTGTACGTGTTGGCGATATCCAGCCCGCCGGCGTCGATCCGGTACCGGATGTAGCATTTGCGGGTCTGGTGGTGCGAGAGACCCGCGGTCACCGTGCAAGCGGTGCAGTTGTTAAAAAGGTTGGCCGAGTCCACCGCCGGAGTGCGGCAGAGCATTGCAGTACCCGCCGGGGTACCGCTCAAGAAAGTGTAGGTGAAGGTGTACCGGTCCTGAGGCTCCTTGGGGAGCATGGGCTGAACCGGGTTGTCTGTCACCTCGATGAGGTAACCCAGGAGGTCCGTGCCCTCCTGCACGATGGTGGAGCCGCCGGAGATGAAGACCGGCTGGGTATTCACGTCCTTGAACTGCACGGTAAAGGTCTTGGGTGGGTTGGGCGAAGGATCCATCACCCGGTGAACATTGGTGGTCACCGAGCTCTGGCCGGGGCTCATGAGGCTCGAGGCGTCCGTGGTGTAACGGCGGCCGTTGGGAGCCTTGACGAGATAAGCAGCGGGGATGATGAGGGGGTTGGTCGTGTCCGTGCGCCCGAACTGCACCTGTCCCGCCCACTGGAAGCTCGCGGAGTTGTTCACCGTCAGATCGGCCGCCGGTGGCGCCGGGACCGAGGGCACCACGGTCACCGAGCCGACGCCCGTAGCGGAACCGTCGTACAGCGTTCCGGTGAAGGTGAACTTGTCGACGCCCACGGTGTTGCCCGTGGCCGCGTAGGGGTAGCGCACCCACGCCGTTCGATCGGCGACCAGGGTTGGGTTGGTGAGCGTCACGCTGGCATCCGCCAGCGCGGGCATGATGCGAATCTGTCCCGCCGGCACCATGATGATCTCGCGAACCACCTGCACGTCCAAAGAGCTCGCGCCCGCGGACGCGGGAAACGTGTAGTTGTCCGTGACCTTGTACTGCACGCTGGGCGTCGTGGGGCTGAGGGACTCGTCGGTGCGGATGATCAAGCCGTC
>DATJFU010000226.1:0-2963 GCA_035495495.1 Bdellovibrionota bacterium | reverse complement strand
TCTGACATCGAGCACGCCGCGGTCCACGCGGCGGTGGATTCGCTCGCGAGCCTCGGCTTTGACCGCCACTTTGTCCCGGTCGATGGAATGGGCCAGCCCAAGATCGACGCCTACAGCGCGCTGCTCACGCCCCAGACGGCGTTCACGAGTTTCATGGCGGTCAACAACGTCACCGGCGCCATTCTCCCGATCGAGGATCTCTCGGCCATGGCCAAACGGGCCGCGCCCGGCTGCGTGACCCACACGGATTTTGTCCAGGGCTTTGGCAAGGTCAGCCCCCCGAGGGCCGGCGGGCCGGTCGATCTGCTCTCGCTTTCGGCGCACAAGATCGGCGGCCCCAAGGGCGTCGGCGCCCTGGTCGCCCTCAACGCGGAAGTTCTCAACCGCTCGCGCTTCAGGCCCATGATCTGGGGCGGAGGCCAGGAGAGCGGCTGGCGCGGTGGAACTCAAAACGCCGGCCTGATCGCCGGCTTCGGCGAGGCCGTCCGCCTGACCCTCGAGAAGCAGAAGAGCGAAGTCGCTTTCGCGCAGAAGCTGCAGACGCGGCTCCGCGAAGGTCTGATCCAGCGCGGCCTCCTCGACCGGGACCCGGCCAAGGCCAGGGTCCAGGGCCGCGTGCTCTGGGTCTCGCCCCCCAACGCCGTTCCACACGTGGTTTGTCTTTGCATCCCCGAGCTCGGCCCGGGCGAGATGGCCACGCGTCTAGAGGCCCACGACTGTCTGGTTTCGACCGGCTCGGCCTGCAGCTCCGGCAAGAAGGGCCCCGACCACGTGCTCGACGCCCTGGGACTCGACGAGGATCTCGCCTCGCGCGGAATCCGCGTCAGCCTCTGCTGCGGTCTCGATGAAAAAGACGTCGACGGCCTCGTCGAGGCGCTCGCCGATTCATTGAAGGGTTGAGCTCTACGGAATCCTGAGGTTCTTGAGGACGTCGAGGGATCCGGTCGTCGTGACCACGAGGTCCAGATCCCCATCGCCGTCCAGATCCACCGCCTTTACCCGGCCAGTGGATCCGCTGAGGGCAAAGTACTCGGCGGGGGCCACGGTTCCGCTACCGTCCCCGTAGGACACCGAGACCTTGTTGAATCCGCTGTGGGTGACGATCACGTCATCGTGGCCGTCGCCATCGATATCCCCGGCATCCAGGCCGCTCATGAAAGAACCACTGAAATTCTGCACGGTGGACATGGGCTTGAACGTACCGTCCCCGTTATTGAGGGTAATGGCCAGTTCGTTGCCCGTATTGGCCGCGCTCTGAATGATGTCGGCGAACCCGTCCCCGTCCAAGTCCCCCAGGGCGGCGCCACCCGAGCCGTGCTCGCCGGAGTAGCTTACCTTTGCCTGGAGCGTTCCGTCGCCGACGCCCAGCAAGACGCTGAGGCTGCTCGAGTAATAGCTGTCCACCACGAGATCCGGCTTGGAATCGTGGTTGACGTCGGCGACCCGGACGTCGAACAGGTTGTATTGGACCGCGTAACTCGTCTGGGCACCGAACGTCCCATCCCCGATACCTTTGCGGACCCAGAGGGATCCCGTCGACGATCCGCTGTGGATGGTGATCAGATCGGGATTCCCATCATTATCGAGATCCGACAACGTCACACCCATCGGGGTCTCGGTCGAAGGCCCGGCCGCATACGAAACGGGTGCCGCGAAGGTGCCGTCGCCGTTACCCAGCAGCACGCTCGCCGTCTTCGCGGTGCCCCGCACGATCACCAGATCCAAATCCCCATCACCGTTCACGTCACCCGAGGCGATTCCGTTGACCCCAATATAGGTCCCTAACGAAGCGGGCGTCTGAAACGTGGTGTCGCCATTTCCCGCGTAAAAGTACATCGGAGCCGCGGAGCTTCCATTGGTCATGGGAACGATGACGTCGAGCTTTCCGTCGTTATTGAAATCAGCCACAACGAACTTGCCCGGGGTATTGGGGAGGGCATGGCCGCTGACGGCGGCAAAAGACGTCCTCGCAACCACCGTATAGGTCAGGGCGGCGACCGAGCATGCCGATGCAGTGAGATCGGTTGAAGTCGTAATTTTACCCCAGTACGAGTGAGCGCCGGCGGTCAGGCCGTTCAGCGAAATCGCCACGTTTCCAGAACCGCTGCCGCTCGCCACAAGAGTGGAGCACGAGGAGTCGGAGTAAAGGCCCACGCTCCCATATGTGGGCAAAGAACCGACGGTGACCGTGATGTGAGTGGAATAGTGGCTGATCGAAGCCGGGTACGTCAGGGACACGGTGGGAGTGGGAGACGCCTGAAGGTCATAGCTCACGTTCGCCGTAGAACAGGCTGAGGAGCCGTTGGCGTTGGTGGTCCTGGCATAGAAGGTATAGGCCGCCACCGCCAGGGGAGTAGACGTAAATACGGTCGCTGTCGCCCCGAACGAACTGGCGCTCGCCACCTGGGTGGTGCACGAGGAATCACTATAGACCTTCACGGTCATGTTGTTTCCTACGCCGGTGACCTGAAAGGTCGGGGTCGGGTCAGTACCCGGACTCGACGCGGGCGACGTGATCGTGATGCCCGAGGGAACCGGCGGAGGCAGCAGACTGTAGTCCGCATGGGCCGTTGAACAGGCCGAGGAGCCAGCGGAGTTCGCCGTCGACGCATAGAAGGTGTAGGTCCCCACAGCCAGGGCGGGGCTCAAGGTGACGCTGGCCGTGGAGCCGTAGGAGGTCGCGCTCCCCACCTGGCTGGTGCATGCCGAGTCGCTGTAGATCTTCACGGTCATGTCCGACCCTACGCCCGCCACTTGAACAGTGGGGTTGGGATCCGTTCCGGGGCTCGATGCCGGCGAGGTCAGCGTGACTCCGGACGGAACGGGGAGCGCCAGCACCGTATAATCCACGTGTGCGGTCGAGCACGGAGACGAGCCGCCCGGACCCGAGGCCGTCGCATAGAGCTGATGGGCCCCCACCGAGAGGGCCGTAGAGAGAGTCACCCAGGCGGTCGTGCTGTAGA
>DATJFU010000225.1:0-7153 GCA_035495495.1 Bdellovibrionota bacterium | reverse complement strand
GGGCGAGAAGCGCGTCGCTCACGGGGCTCCTCGAGTCTTGTGCGTCGTCATCGGGCGAGTTCTGCACGAGCAAATCCACCAGGCTCTTCTGGTGCTTGTGCGGGTAGACGACGCGGGGCTCGCCCTTGATCTTGGCCATCTTGGCGGCTTCGGCGATGGCATCCTCGAGGGTCCCCATCGTGTCGACGAGCCCCACGGCCTTGGCCTGTTGGCCGGTGTATACGCGGCCGTCGGCCAGGGGGTTCAATTTTTCCATCTTCATGTGGCGGCCCTCGGCGACGGCCCCCTTGAACTGCCCCACGGTGTCGTCGATCAGGTCCTTGAAGAGCTGGCGCTCCTCCTGGGTCATCTCACGGTACTCGGCCCCGGCCGCCTTGAACTTGCCCGACGTGATGGCGTAGCGGTCGATGCGCGCCCACTCATAGAGCTTCTTGAGGTTGGCGAATTCCATGATCACCCCGATGGACCCAGTGAGGGTCCCCGGGTTGGCAAAGATTTTCTGGGCTGCGACGGCGATGTAGTAGCCGCCGCTCGCGGCGATCGAGCCCATGGAGGCGACCACGGGTTTTCCGAATCCCTTGACCGCCTGGTAGATCTCCTGCGAGGGCGCCACCGCGCCGCCGGGCGTGTTGAGCCTGAGCACGAGGGCCTTGATCGAACTCTCCTCCTTGAACTCCTTGATCTCCTTCACGAGCTTCTTGGAGTCCATGATGACGCCCTCTACCTCGATGACCCCCACGGCTCCCTTGGTGCCGCTGAACAGGGAGGAGGATGCTTTCTTGCTCGAGGCGTCGTCCCAGTGGTCATCGGACTTCCAGAAGAACATGGCGCCGACGGCGACCATGAACAGAAAGAAGAATCCGGTGGAGAGCAAGAGCACGATGGCCAGGGGACTCAAGCCCTTGCGGCCGGCAGGCGTCGGAGTCGGAGAAGGCGTTTGCGCGTCCATCCTCCCATTGTCCGCCGGGGTCCGGGGCGCATCAACTAGGCACAGTTTGCCGCCGGAAAATGAAACGGGCCGGGGATCTCTCCCCGGCCCGTCCCATAACGATTAGCTGACTACTCTTACTCTTCGCCTTCGCCCTTGCGGAGCGCGGCCTTGAGCTTGTCACCGAACATGTCGCCCATGGTGGTCTTGCGGTTGCGATCACCCAAGTGCGATTCGTAGTTCTGGCGCTCCTCGGTCCGGCCAAGCTGACGGATCGACAGCGCGATCCGGCGCTCTTTCGGCTCGATGGAGAGGATCTCACACCGGACCGCTTGGCCCGGCTTGAGCACGTCGGAGGGCTTCTCCACACGCGTCTCAGAGATCTCGCTGACGTAGATGAGGCCTTCCACGCCCTGCTCCAGCTCCACGAAGGCGCCGAAGTCAGTGAGCTTGGTGATGGTGCCATCGACGCCCTGGCCGACGCGGTAGCGGGACTTGATGTTTTCCCACGGATCGCGCTCCAGCTGCTTGATGCCCAACGAGAACTTCTCGTTGGCCTTGTCGATGCCCAGAACCACGGCCCGCACCTTGTCGCCCTTGTTGAACATTTCGGACGGGTGCGCGAATTTCTTGGTCCACGAGATGTCGCTCACGTGGATCAGGCCGTCGATACCCACGCCGACATCCACGAAGATGCCGAAGTCGGTGACCGACTTGACCAGAGCCTCGTCGACGATCGCGCCGACCGGGTACTTGACCTCGAGTTCGTCCCAGGGGTTGGCCTGGAGCTGTTTGAGGCCGAGGCTGATGCGCTTGCCCTTGGAGTCGACCTCCAGGACCTTGCATTCCACCTCGTCGCCGGGCTTGAGGATCTTGTTGGGGTGCTTCACCCGCTCGGTCCACGACATCTCGGAGACGTGGATGAGGCCTTCGACCCCGTCCTCGAGCTCCACGAAGGCGCCGTAGTCCTTCAGGCTCACGACCTTGCCCTTCACCTTCACGCCCACGGGATACTTGTACTCGACGTCGTCCCAGGGGTTCGGCGAGACCTGCTTGAGGCCCAAGCTCACGCGCTCTTTTTCGCGGTCGTACTTCAGGATCTTGACCTTCACCTCATCGCCGACTTTGAAGAGCTCGCTGGGATGTTTCACCCGGCCCCAGCTCATGTCGGTGATGTGGAGGAGTCCGTCCATGCCGCCCAGATCGATGAACGCACCGTACTCGGTGATGTTCTTGACGATACCGGAGACGATCATGCCCTCTTCGAGGTTCTTGAGGGTTTCAGCACGCTGGAGCTCGCGCTCCTGCATGATCACGGCCCGGCGAGACAGCACGATGTTGCCGCGCTTCTTGTTGAACTTGATGATCTTGAACTTCATCCGCTGACCGACGAACTCGCCGAGGTTCTTGATCGGCTTGGTGTCGATCTGCGAACCGGGCAAGAACGCCTTCACGCCGATGTCGACGGTCAGGCCGCCTTTGACCTTGGCGATGACCACGCCCTCGACGATCTGGTCGTTCTCGCAGGCTTGCGAGATCTCGTCCCAGGCGTGGAGGATGTTGGCCTTGTCCTTGGAGCAAAGGATGTAGCCGTTCTCGATTTCGATCTTGTCGATGTAGACCTGCATGGTCTCACCCACGGTCACGTGGGCGGCACCGGTGTGGTCTTTGAACTCGTGAAGGGGGATCAGGCCTTCGCACTTGAATCCGATGTCGACGGTGACGTGGTCGGGCAGTACCGCCACGACCTTGCCATCGACCACCTGGCCTTCTTGCATCTCCCGTTCCTTTTGGGAGAGCTCCAGGAGTTCGGCGAAGTTTTCGCCAGTGGACGACTTACGCTCATCGGCGGTGTCGTCGCCGGTAAAGGACTCGAACTCCTCCATCCACTTTTGATTGGACAGGGGTTTCTTGGTCCTTCCGGACACGCTTTGATTCTCAACCATATGCAATTGGGTTTCTCACTTTCTCAGAACCGGCGGCCGCCGCCGTCGCAAAGCGACGGGAAGGGGCGTGCTCGCCGTGCACCGCTCCAATAAAGGAAGGGCGTTGAACAGGGATAAAGGAGGGATAGGGGGATGTCAAAGGCAAAAACCGGCCTTAATCCGATCTATCCTTTTGAAATATTTAAGAAAAACTAGCGAGAACCGTCTTCCCACTTTTCCTTCTGCCGCAGAAAGCGTTCATAGAGGGACAAGGTGCGTTGGAGACGGACCCGGCGGTCGTAATTATGCGAAACATGCTCCCGGGCCGCCTGCCCCATGCGGACCCGTTCCATGGGGTTGTCGAGCAGATACCGGAGCTGCCGTTGGAGATCAAAGGCGTCCTCGGGCCTCACCAGGAGCCCGAACTCCTGCTCACCGACGATCTCGTCGGCGCTGCCTCCCCGCGAGATCACGATGGGGCACTCCATGGCCATGGCCTCGATGGCGACGAGGCCGAAGGCCTCCTGCCGCGAGGGCATGACAAAGATGTCCAGGGCCCGCATGACCTCGGGGATGTTCTCTTGGTAGCCGGCGAACACGACGTGGGCGCCGATGCGGAACTGGGAGACCACCTCCCGAAGCTCTTCGACGTAGTTGGACGTGCTACCCAGGGTCTCCTCGCCCACGATGACGAACTTGACCTTCTCTCCTTCGCGCAGACGCTTCATGATCCCGGCGGCGGCCTTGATGAACGTGGCCTGGCCCTTGGCAGGGTCGATACGGCCCACCATTCCGATCACGATGGTGTTCTCGTCGGCTCCCCATTCGGCGCGCTGACGCTGAGGATTGACCTTCTCGGGGTCAAAGAGGTCGAAGTCGAGGCCCAGGTGGATCACCTTGACCTGACGTTCACGCAGGGGATGGGTGGCGATGACGTTTCGTCGGAGCGCCCGGCTCATCACGACGAGCGCATCGAGCCGACGGTACAGAAGCAGATGCCACGGCGTGCGTTTGCTGTGATCGTTCATGATGTGACGGCTGGCCAGCAGCGTGAGCCTGCGGTCCCGGTAGAACCAAGGCACGATCGAACCCAGGATCGAGGTCTGGTGGGTGTGAATGAGGTTGACCCCGTCGGCGCGGAGCCGCTTGAGCTCCCGGCGCATGCCGAGGTCAAAGTGATCGCGGGGTCGAAAATCGATCGGAACGAGCTCGACCTCGCTCCGGTGCGCAAGGTGCTCGTGGATGGGGCTGCCCTGGAGACAAAGCACCCGTGCCTTGAGGCCTATGCGCCCCAGCTCAAGCGAATCGTTGGCGGCCACCTGCTCGAGGCCCCCCCAGGAGTGGGAAAGGCAGATCACCAGGGCGTCGAGACGCCCCTTCAGCAGCGCGGTGAGCCGGTCAGTTTCAGCCGCCCGGAGGGCGGTCGACGCCGAGCCCGAGCCCAGCGCGAAGGTCGTCCCAGAGTCCATCCACCTCTATCCCCGTCAAACATTGAATGCGCAGGTCACCCTTCTGGAAGCAAGTATTCTTTTCGCAGGGCCAGCATTCCACCGGATTTGCCCGCAGCATGACGGCGCCGGGCCCCAAAGGCCGGGTGCGGCGAGGGTCACCGGCACCGTAGATGACCAGCGTCGTGGTTCCGCAAAGCGATGCGATATGCGCAAGGCCCGAGTCATTGCTCACGCAAAATCGCGCGGACTTGAAGAGCGCCCAGAGCTCGCTGGCCAGGCCCCGGCCCGTGTAGTCGCGAACGTGAGTTCCTCCCGAACGTTGGCGGATGAACTCCGCCGCCTCGCCCTCGGCCGCCGAGCCGACCACCACGCAGGTCAGCCCCGTGCGCTCGCCCACGCGGCGCGCGATCTCGGCAAAGCGATCGACGGGCCACCGCCTGCTTTCTGCCTGCGATCCGGGCGCGAGAACCCAGTACGGATCCGCGGGCGGCCGCACGGCCCGCGCTCCCGGCCACGCGCGCGCGGGATCAAAAGAATCGCACTCGCCGGGAATCGGGTCGTCCTTGCCGTCCGGCGAGGGAATCCCCCAGAACTCCGTGACCGGACGGTCCGGTCGATACCCCGGCGGAAGAAGATCGATGTACGACTGGGCTCTGTGACGGTGGGGAGAAGGGTCCCATGGCCTCGCGTCGCTCAGGAGAATCCCGCGGCCGTCGGCCTTGTAGCCGATTCGATTCTTGGCTCCCGCACGCCAGAGCAGCCACGCGGCCGAGAGCGAGTTGGGCAGCGAGATCCCGAGATCAAACCCCTGCGGAGCCTCGGCACGCACGGCCTGCGCCCCACGGTCGAGCGCGGTGATCTTTGCGCGGAGCCCTTGGCCGGCGGGCCTGGGCAGGGCCACCACCGAGTCGACGAGGTGACGAAACTGCAGATCCTCCACCCATGGCACGCACGCCACGGTGATGCGGGCCCTCGGATGCGCCTTGCGGAGATAGTGAAAGAACGGCAACGCCATGATCTGGTCGCCGATCCAGTTGGGGGCGCGGACGAGGATGGTGGAGGCTTCGACGACCGCCAAGGTTCACTCCGCCGTGGCGGGCTTGGATTCGGGCGCCGCGCCCTCTGAGGGCGGACCGCCGATGGGAGACGCGACCTCTTTGATGGCCTCCGCCGCGCCCTCGTCCGGATCGGGATCGTGGCCCGGCTTCCATTCCACCAGCTCGGCCGTCACGCCGCCGATTTTTACCTTGGCCTCCATCCGGAGAAGGATGTGGCGGTCATCGTCGGTCAGCCAGAGAAAGCTGTCGCCCGATTGCTTCAGGACGCCGTTGTACTTGGTGAGGGGTTTGACCACCACCGTCGGGAGCGTACCCACGGGCGTATCGCGGATCTCGCGACGGACCACGTGCACCTCGGCCTCCCAGTTCTTGCCCTGGGACACCACGGGCACCTTGTAGACCTGTCCATCCTTGAGCGGGAGCGCGCGAAGAAAGTAGAGCGCCGAGAGACTGTCCTGGCTGAACGGGGTGTCCACCGGAAAAAACTTTCGGTTCTCGTGGTAACCCTTGTCGCGGTGGTTCCACCGGTCCCAGTAGAACGTCTCTTTCTTCTCCGAATCAAACAGCTCCAACGAATCCCGGCTCTGCTTGGTCTCATCGAGCGTCAGGTGAAACCGGTGCGAGAACATGCCGGCCTGATCGATGAAGGTCTCCACCACGTCGTCGAGGCTGTAGAAGAGGCTAAAGACCTTTGAGCTCTGCGCGTGGCCCCGAATGTAATACACCTTGCGGTCGTTGATGATCTTGGAGGGCATCGCCTCGAGCGTGAACGTCCCCGCGAGCATCCCAAAATAAGTGATGTCGTACGTCTGCTGCTCGCCCTCGCGGATGAGGGGCTTGTCGAGCTTGAGTTCCCTGAACTTGAACGGCTTTTGGCGCTTTTTCTTCTTATGGTGCGGCGGGGGTGGAACCGGCGAGGTCGACGCCGTCGTCCCGGTCGGCAAGGCTCCCGTGGGCGCCATCGGCGCGGCCGCTTGACCGGCCGGGGCCTTGCCCTCCTCTTGAATCTGAAACTTTTGAAGGAGCTCGGGCGGCAGATCCGCCGGCAGCTCGGCGGGCTTGATGGGATCGAGCTTGCCGCCGGCGCATCCCACGCAGGTCACCACCGCGGCCAAGACAAGAGGACGTAAGATGGCCCGCGAGTGCCGCATTCGGGCCAGTTTAGGAGATGGGGGGAATAAAGTCGAGCACCGCTCCGCGTCGTCAGCCGCGGGCGCGGCCCTCTTGCCACTCGCCGGGCCGGAGGGGCGAGAGGTCACCCTTGAACCTCCGATGGATCCAGAGCCATTGCTCCGGGTGAGCGCGGACATGGGACTCCAAAACGCTGACGTATCTGGCCGTGTTGACGGCCAAGGCCCGCTGGACCTCACCCTCACACTCGTCCCAGGTCAGAGCCGGACAGATTTCGACCACCGCTTTGCCCCCCGGCAGCCGATAGTTGAGCACGGGCACCACGGGTGCGCCCGTCCGCCGCGCGAAGGTCGCGACGGTGGTGGCGGTCCCGACGGGGACCCCAAAGAACGGGACCCGCACGCCGATGGGGGGACCCGCGTACTGGTCCAGGACAAAGCCCACCGTGTTGCCCGCCTTGAGCCAGCCCATGACGTCGCGGAGGGTGCGGGGCTCGTAGGTGCACCGCACGCCGCACCGTGCGCGCGCGCTCTCGATGGCACGGTGGAGCCACTCGGGCTTGAGCTTCTTGGTGACGATCATGAGTGGAATGCCGGACAGGGCGCCGCGCGCGGCCATGAGCTCCCAGTCGCCGACGTGGCTCGAAAGAAAGATGACCCC
>DATJFU010000224.1:0-6122 GCA_035495495.1 Bdellovibrionota bacterium | reverse complement strand
CTACATTGGCAGCAACGGCTCTTCCATCGGGGTTTGGCGGCTGGGGCATGAGACCTTCCATGACGGGGTCCTCCTTCGGAACATAGACATTTGCAATGCCGGGGCCAACTCGACACCCCTTGGAGCGTCGGTGGAATGGGTTTTACGGGGACCTGGACCATGGCCGGGCGCGCGGAGCTGGTTCCGCACTGGCTCCGGGGACGGGTTGGGCGGTTCCGGTCTGGAACCGGCTACCGAAAGATCGCAGACCCCGTCACGACAATGTCGCCCTTTTGGTTGCGGGCCTTGAGCTCGAGGATGACCTCGTCGGCCCCGCCGGGCGACTGGCCTGGCCGGGCCAGGCCACCGATCGAGATTTCGTCGCCCGGAAACACCATGGAGCGAAACCGCGTGTGAAAGCCGCTCAAGCGCTTGCCCGACGCGTGCTCGTTTGCCCAGCGTTGGGCACGTTCGGCCATGAGGCCCGCGGTCAGCATGCCGTGGGCGATGACGCCCGGGAGACCGTTGGCCTTGGCCACGGCGTCATCGAGGTGGATCGGGTTGTTGTCGCCCGAGGCCGCCGCGTAGGCCCGAAGGTGATCGCGGGTGACCTGGATCATGGAGACAAAGGGGACTTCTGAGGCGGTGCTCATTGGAGCTCTCCCCGGACCACGATGGTGGTCAGCGACGTGCCCACGCGTTCGCGCGGCCCCGGCTCGACCCTGAAGACCTCGGTTTCAAAAGCGAGAAAGCTCAGGGCGGAGGAGCCGCGCTTCTGGTTGAAAGTCTTGAAGGAGCTTTTGAATTCCACCTCGCAGCCCACGGGCATGCCGCCGCCCTCGTAGGTGTACTCCTGCTCGGCATGGAGAATCGACGGGAGCGGGATCCCGAGTTTGACGAAGAGCTCGAACTCACCCTTGCGGAGAGTCGTCATGTAGGTCGGGGGAGCCTCGCCCTGGACCGTCGACCTCACGGCGGCCGCGAAGGCCTTGATCTCCTCGGCCGTGACGCGCTTGCGGTGCAAGACGCTCTCTTCTCCCACGCGGTCCCGGATACTCATGGCAGCGTCACCCCGCGAAGGTACATGTAGTTGAGGGGATCCAGGACGAGGCCGCGGACCCGGTTCTTAACGAGAGCCGTGTTGTTGTCGTAGAAAAGCGGAATGATGACGGCCTCGTCCTCGATCAGGATCTTCTGGGCCTCGAGATAGGCCACGGTGCGCTTGCCCTGGTCCTTTTCGGTGCGGGCGCCGAGCACGAGCTGGTCGAACTTGGGACTCTTCCAGACCGTGCGATTGTTGCCCGAATCGGAGAGGTACACGGAGAGAAAGTTGTCCGGGTCGGGGTAGTCCGCGCCCCAGGTCTGCATGGCCAGGGGGTAGTTCTTGAGGTCGAGCTGTGAGCGAAACGTCGCGTGGTCAAACGCCTGGATCTCCGTCTCGATGCCCAGGGTCTTCTTGAGCTCGCCCTGGATGAACTGCGAGAGCACGGTGGACTTGTCCGAGTTGTGCGTCAGGAGCTCGAGCTTGAGCTTGCGGGTGGGGTCCCACCCGGCTGCCTTGAACTCCTTGCGCGCGTTCTCGGGATCAAAGGCCAGTCCAAACTGCGCTCGGTAACCCATCATCTGGGGCGGGACGAACGTCGTGGCCGGCACCTGTCCGCCGAACAAGATCGAAGGGATCTTGCTCTTGTCGATGGCCATGGCAATGGCGCGCCGGAGGTGCGGAGAGGTCACGGGGTAGTGGTTTACCGTGAACGAAAGGTACTGGGTCTTGAGGTACGGAAACCGCTTGAGCTCGGGGTTCTTGGCGAGGCGGTTCATGTCGAGCGTCGAGATCTGGGTCAGGACGTCGAGCTGGCCCGAGTCGTACAGGTTGAGCGCCGTCGCGTCGTCCAGGATCATCTGGAGGTCGACTTCGTCCACGTTTCCGTGCTTGCCGTAGTAGTACGGATTGGCCTTGAGCACGATCTTGGATCCGATGTCGTGGCTCGCGAGCGTGAACGCGCCGCAGGTGACCATGCGGCCGGGCTTGGCCCAGCCATCCACGTTCTTCTCCGCGATGTCCTGCCGGAGCGGAAAGGTGACCCAGAACGTGGGGATGTACACCCAGTGGGCCACGGGGCGCTTGAGACGGACCTGAAACACGAGGTCCCCCACCGCCTTGATGCCCACGAGCGAAAAATCGTTGTGGATGCCCTTGTTGAACTCCTCCGCGCCGTCCACGTCATAGAGGATGTAGGCATACGGAGCGGCGGTGGCGGGGGTCAGCAGGCGCTTCCAGCTGTACTCAAAATCCTTGGCCGTGAGCGCGACGCCGTCGGACCACTTGAGCCCCTTGCGAATAAAGAAGGTGTAGGTCTTGCCGTCCGGGCTGACCTCCATGCGCTCGGCGAGGGAGGGCGCCACGCGAAAGTTTTCGTCAAAGGTCAGGAGCCCCTCCATGAGATTCATGACCACGTAGGTGTCGACGCTGGTGTGGGCCCGGTTCCAATCCAGGGTCTCGGGCTCGCCGCTCAGACGGACCGAGAGCACGCGCGCGGGGGTGGTCGCCTTGGGTGCGACGGAGGGCGGAGTCGCCAAGGCCGGCGCCGCGAGCACGGAAAGCAGCAAGACCAAGCGGGAACACTTCATGGGTTCACTCCAGGTTCATGATCTCGATCACGACGTCGCCGGTCCCTTTGAGACGGGCCTGGCAGCCGAGGCGCGACTCCGGGCTCAAGCGGTCCACCGACGCGATTCTCTCTTCCTCTTCTTCTTCCATCGCCTCCAGGTGCTCCATCCCGCTTTTGACGTGGATGTGGCACGTGGTGCAGGAGCAAAAGCCGCCGCAAGCGTGCTGCAACGGAACATCATGGTTCAAGGCCACGTCGAGAATGCTCTCGCCCGAGCTTGCCTTGCAGGACATGTCGACGGGTTGAAAGGTGACGTTCGCCATCGTTTAGGCTGAAAAGCTCGTGCCACAGCCGCAGGTGCGCTTGGCGTTGGGGTTGTTGAAGGTGAATCCCTTGCCGTTCAGGCCGCCGGAGTAATCGAGCTCGGTGCCCTGAAGAAAGAGGTAAGACTTGGCGTCCACCACGACCTTGACGCCGTCCTTTTCAAAGATCTTGTCGCTCTCCGTCGGAGGAGCTTGGTCAAAGTCCAGCTTGTAGCTCATCCCCGAACATCCTCCACCCACGACTCGGATGCGCAGCACGGACCCGCTCGGGGCGGAGTCAGTGGACTGAATCCGTTTGATCTCATTCACGGCGCTGTCTGAAAGGTTGATCATGACCGAACTCCCTCCGGGCGTAAACCCGATTCGCCCTTGTCCATTCCCTGGGCGAGCTGTCTCAGATCTTGCACGACTTCCACGGCCCGCTTCACCAGGTAATCCGCTTCTTGGTCCGTCATCTCACGGCCCAGTCCAAACCGGATGCTCGAGCGGACGACGCTCTCTTCGAGGCCCATGGCCGCGAGCACGTGGGAGGGCAGTCCGCTCCCCGACGCGCACGCGGCGCCGCTCCCGGCCGCGAGGTCGCGGGCGGCCATCAAGAAAGCCTCACTGGGGACGCCCTCAAACGAAACGTTCAGGTTTCCGGGCAAGCGCTCCGTCGAGTGACCGTTGAGGTGCACGCGCTCGAGCCCCGCGCAAATCCCCTTCCACACGCGGTCACGCAGGATAGCGATGCGTTTGGCGTCGGCTTCACGGCGGGAGAGGGCGAGCTCGGCGGCGGCACCCATGCCCACGATGGCAGGCACGTTGAGGGTACCCGGTCTGAGTCCCCTCTCCTGCCCTCCGCCAAAAGCGAGGGGCTTGAGGGTGACACGGGGATCGCGGCGGCGGATAAAGAGAGCACCGACCCCCTTGGGGCCATACATCTTGTGGGCGCTCAGGGTGAGGAGATCGACGCCCAGGGCGTCGACGCTGAGCTTGATCCACGCGCCGGCCTGCGCGGCGTCCGTGTGGAACGTCACGCCCGCGGCCTTGCAGACCCGGCCGATCTCGGCCACCGGCTGCAGGCTTCCCACCTCGTTGTTGGCCAGCATGACGGATACGAGGGCCGTGTCGGGGCGCAGGGCCGCTTTGACCTGCTCCGGGGTGACCCGGCCGTGCTTGTCGACGGGGAGAACGGTCAGGCCGCAGCCCTTGCGCTCGAGCTCGAGGAGGGGCTCGAGCACCGCCCGGTGTTCGACCGCCGTGGTGACGAAGTGGGGAACCCGGCCGGCCTCGATCCAAGTCTGGGCCACGCCCAGGATCGCGAGGTTGTTGCTCTCGGTGGCGCCGCCGGTGAACACGAGCTCACGCGGCGTCGATCCCACGAGGGCCGCCACCTGCTCGCGGGCGAGCTCGACCGCGGCCTCGGCGGTCCAGCCAAACTCGTGGACGCGGCTCGAGGCGTTGCCGAACTTCTCGGTGAAGTACGGGGCCATCCGGGCAAACACCTCGGCATCGACCGGCGTCGTCGCCTGATGGTCGAGGTAGAGGGGCAGCTTAATCCCGGATTTGACCATTTTCAGCCCACCGCTCCTTCGAGCTTGAGCTCCAGCAGGCGGTTTGCCTCGATGGCAAACTCCATGGGGAGCTGCTTAAAGACCTCGTCACAGTAGCCGTTGATGATCAGCTTGACCGCGTCCTCTTCTTTGATGCCGCGGGAGAGCAGGTAAAAGAGCTGCTCCTCGGACACCTTGGACGCGGTGGCCTCGTGCTCGACCGTCGACGACGGGTTGTGCACTTCGATGACCGGAAACGTGTTGGCGTGGCACTCGCCGCCGATGAGCAGCGAGTCGCACTGGGTAAAGTTGCGCGAGTTCTCGGCCCGAGCGGCGATCTGCACGGCGCCCCGGTAGGAGTTCTTGCCATGCCCGGTCGAGATCCCCTTGGAGATGATCCGCGACCGCGTGTTGCGGCCCAGGTGGATCATCTTGGTGCCGGTATCGGCCTGCATGTAGTCGTTGGTGATGGCGACCGAGTAGAACTCACCCACCGAGTGGTCGCCTTGGAGAACGCAGGAAGGATACTTCCAGGTGATGGCGGATCCGGTCTCGACCTGGGTCCACGAGATCTTGGAGCGCTCCCCTTTGCAGAGTCCGCGCTTGGTCACGAAGTTGTAGACGCCGCCCTTGCCCTTCTCGTCGCCCGAGTACCAGTTCTGGACCGTGGTGTACTTGATGACGGCGTCCTTGAGGGCCACGAGCTCGACCACGGCCGCATGGAGCTGGTTCTCGTCACGCATCGGGGCGGTGCAGCCCTCGAGGTAGCTGACCTCGGCGCCCTCGTCGGCCACGATGAGCGTGCGCTCGAACTGGCCCGTGCCCGAGGCGTTGATCCTGAAGTACGTGCTCAGGTCCATGGGGCACTTGACGCCCTTGGGGATGTAGACAAACGATCCGTCGCTGAAAACCGCCGAGTTGAGGGCGGCAAAGAAGTTATCGCCCTGGGGCACGACCATGCCCAGGTACTTGCGCACGAGCTCGGGATACTCGCGCATGGCCTCCGAGATGGAGCAAAAGATGATGCCAATCTTCTTGAGGGTCTCGCGGTGGGTGGTGACCACCGAAACGCTGTCAAAGACCGCGTCGACGGCCACGCCCGCCAGGCGCTCCTGCTCATGCAGCGGGATGCCCAGCTTGCGGTAGGTTTCGAGCAGCTTGGGATCGACCTCGTCGAGGCTTTTGACCTGCTTCTGCTTGGGGGCCGAAAAGTAACTGATGGCCTGGTAATCGATGGCGGGATACTCGACGCGCGCCCACTTGGGCTCGGTCATCCGCTTCCACAGCTGAAACGCCTTGAGACGCCACTCGAGCATCCACTCCGGCTCGTTCTTGCGGGCCGAAATCTGGCGAATCGTATCCTCAGACAGGCCCGGCGGCAGGGTGTCCTGCTCGATGTCGGTGACAAAGCCGTACTTGCTGTAGTCCCGGCCGTAGTCTGGGGCTGATCCCTCGTTCACCATATTCCCAGCTGCTCCTTGGCCTCCTCGGAGGCCATGGTCTTGGGATCCCACTTGGGTTCCCAAACGATTTCGACCCTCGCGTCGCGGATGCCCGGATGCTCGCGCATGCGCTTCTGCACCTCACTCACGAGATAGCCGCCCGCGGGACAGCCGGGGCTGGTCAGGGTCATCCGCACCTCGGCGTCGCGCTCCGGGGTCGTGTAGACGTCG
>DATJFU010000223.1:0-12034 GCA_035495495.1 Bdellovibrionota bacterium | reverse complement strand
GGACGTCTATCGCAGCGAAGGCGGTCTCGGCGTGCGCGTGCTCAACCGCGGCGCTCCGATCTTCGCCGACGTTGCCAAGGCCCGACTCGAGCGCCTCAAGGCCGCGGGCGCGGCCGGCCCGCGCGTCGACGGGCTCGAGATCGAGAACCTGGGGCGCGCGGGGCAGGCCCTGACCCTCGAAGTAAAGGTTGGCGTGGCGACGGGCGAGGTGATCAAGGCGGGCGCGGGCACCCCCCGCGAGGAGATCGCCGCCCGTGACGTCTCCGTTCGCATTCTCAAGCCAGACGAGGCGCAGGCGCTGACCCGGCTCTTCCATGCCGTCTACGGCTACGACTACATCGGCGACTTTGTCTATTATCCCGAGCGCATCCAGGCCATGCTCCAGGACGGCACTCTCGTGTCGACGGTGGCCGAGGCTCCCGGCGGCCGGATCATCGGCCACGTGGGCCTGGTGAGACGGTCGCGCGATCCCGAGGTTTATGAGCCCTGCATGGGCGTCGTCGATCCGGCGGTCAAATCATCGGGCACGTTCAAACGCCTTTTCGAGGAGACCATGCGCCGCGTGGGGGCGACCCCCATGCAGTACGCGTTCTCGGACTGCGTGACCAACATCGACTTCAGCCAGCGTCTCGTGGCCCGCTACGGCGGCGTGGACACGGCGCTCTTCGTGGGATCGCAGAGCAAGGAGACCCAGGCCAAGCTGTCCAAGCTCGGACTCGGCCGCGATCCCGATGACATGGACCGCTACTCGATTCTGTACTCGGTCATCCCGCGCGTGGCCAAGCCGTTCGGCCGTGAGGTGGTCCTGCCAGGAAACCTGGGCGAGCTCCTGGGCTTTCTGCTGCCTTCGCTCGGCCTCGAGTGGACACCCGCGCCGCGGTTCAATCCGCTTCCGACCGGAGGGTCGTATTCGTCCCGCACCGAGCCCGCCCAGCGTTCGGTCTACTTTGAACTCAGCGAGCCGGGCGGCCATGCCGCGACCCGGATCGTCGAGGACTGGGGGCGCGCCCTCAAGACGGGCTACCAGTATGCCGCGGTCGACGTGCCCTTGGATCGCCCCGGCCTCGGCCAGGTGCACGATCTGCTCGCCGAGCAGGGGTTCTTTGTCTCGGGGTTCTTGCCGTGGAGAAACTCGACCCGCCTCTGCGTGCGCTTTCAGGCCACCGGCCCCACCCGGGTCGCGTGGGACAAGATCAAGGTGTTTTCTGAGAACGGCCGCCGCCTGCTCGAGGTCATCCAGGCGGATTCCAAGAGAAACGGGTTGCTATGAAGTTCACCGCCGCCGACCGCCTCTGCCGCATCGCCAATCCCCTGGACTGGACGCAAGAGCAGCGTGACCTCATGGTCGCGGCGTGCCGTGAGATGGCGGCATTCCACTACGGCGCGAGCCCGGACATCCGGCACCTTTACGACCGCAACGGCTTTGATCCCCAGTCTATCCGCACCGAGGCGGACATCGAGCGCATCCCGGCCGTCGGCGTGACGGCCATGAAGCATTACCTCATGCTGTCCATGCCCGAGGAGCAGGCGGTGCTGAAGCTCACCTCGAGCGGGACCCGCGGCCAGAAGACCCGCATCTGGTTCGACGCCGACAGTTTGGACCGCGTGCAATCGACGCTGGACACGCTCTGGACCCAAGAGGGGCTCATGTCGGACCAGCCCACGAACTACCTGGGCTTTGTCCACGACCCGGATGACGCCGACGACCTGGGGATCGCGTTTTCGTGCAAGAACGAGGAGCGTTTCGCCCCGGCGAAGAGAAGTTTTTACGCTCTCAAGAAGGATTCGGCCGGCGGGTGGAAGTTCGATCTAGACCGCATGCTCGCCCGCGTGCGCGAGTACGAGGCCGAGGGGCTGCCCGTGCGCATCACGGGGATCCCGGCGTTTC
The DNA here is from genome assembly GCA_035495495.1 of Bdellovibrionota bacterium. Lineage (GTDB taxonomy): Bacteria > Bdellovibrionota > UBA1018 > UBA1018 > JADZFF01 > JADZFF01. The sequence goes on along the minus strand of DATJFU010000223.1, from coordinate 10,146 downwards.
TCTTCGAGTTCGTCGAGGCCATGCGGGACCGCGGTGAGCGGCCCGTCCGGTTCGCGCCCGGCAGCCTGGTGATGACCGGCGGTGGGTGGAAGGCGGCCGAGGACAAGAAGGTGAGCCGTGAGGAGCTTCGCCGCCGCGTCTCGCGCTTTTTTGGCATCCCCGATTCGATGCTCCGTGACGGGTACGGAATGGCCGAGCACAGCGCGCCCTACATGGAGTGCCGTGAGCACAGGTTTCACATCCCGGTCTACAACCGCGTGATCCCGCGCCATCCCGCGACCCTCAAGCCCTTGCCCAAAGGCGAGGCGGGACTGCTCGAACTCATCTGCCCCTACAACACGCTCATGCCCAATCTGGCGATCCTCTCGACGGACCTGGGCAAGGTCGACGCCGAGCCCTGCCCCTGCGGGTGGAACGCCCCGACCTTCACTCTCATGGGCCGCGCCGGACTGACCAAGCACAAGGGCTGCGCGATCACCGCCGCCGAAACCGCCGAGCGCTCCGGCGAGTCGACGAGGTCCGCATGAACCAGTCAAAGGACGCGCTGCGCGCGTCCGGAAAACCGCGCAGATACTTTTTTGGCGAATGGCGTGACGGCTCGGCCCCGCTGACCGTGGCGGAGGTGCGCGAACTGCTCAAGCTGGCCGAAGAGCGCCGCGAGACCATGGCCCGCTATCCCCTGGACCGCGTGTTGAGCCTCTTGGACCGAGTGCGCGGCCTTTGGGCCGACCCGGAATACGCGCCACGGGTGGAGCTCCTCGAACGCATGCCCGCGGCGACCGGCTGGAGCCGGGTCATGATGGAGCGCGCCCTTCAGGAGATGGATTGGGTGCTGACGCCCGAGATCCTTCTCAAGAAGGTAAAGACCGAGCTGGGGTCCGTCCCACGGCGCGGCGAAGTGGACTTTGATCCGGCGACGGGCACCGCCCTGCGCTGGCATCCCCTGGGCGTCGTTCTGCACGTGCTCGCGGGCAACGTGTTCACCGGCGCGCTCGGCTCCCTGGTCGAGGGCGTTCTCACGGGCAACGTCAATATTCTCAAGTCCTCGTCCGATGAGACCTGGTTCTTGCCCCGCTTCTTGGACTCCCTCATCGAGTGCGACGCCGACGGCGTTCTCTCCCGGTGCCTGGCCGTGATCGACTACTCGAGCTCGCAGACCGACGTCCTCGAGGCCCTCAAGGGCTCCGTCGACGGAGTCGTGGTTTGGGGGGGCGAGCAGGCGGTGAGGGGATACCGTGACGGCCTGCCGGCCAAGGCTCGTCTCGTGGCCTTTGGGCCAAAGCTCAGCCTGGCCGTCGTGACCGCTGGCGGGCTCGAACGTCTCGGCACTCTGAACGTGGCTAAGGTCCTGGCCGACGAGGTCTCGGCCTGGGATCAGGCGGCGTGCACCGCCCCGCAGGTGTGCTTCGTCGAAGGTGCCTTGGGGGCGCGTAGCTTGACCGGCGCTTTGGCCACCGAGCTCGAGCGGGCCGCGCGAGAGCTGCCCCCTGGGGAGCCGGATCTGCACCAGGCGGTCGAGATCCAAAAACTCAGGGGACTGTTCGAGATCGCCGAATCCCGTGGCGAAGGCCTGGTGCGCGAATCCCGCGACGGCGTGGACTGGACCGTGATCCTGGACGGCCGTGATTCCACGGTCGAGCCTTCGCCCCTCCATCGCACTCTTCGCGTGATCCCGTTCACCGACCTCGAGTCGGTCTGGGGCGAGCTCAAACGCTGGCGCGGCACGGTTCAGACCGTGGGCGTGGCCGCGGGCCACTCTGAGGCCTGGTCCATCGCCGAACGGGCGGCCGAGCTCGGCGCCCTCCGCGTGGTCGAGCTCGGATCCATGGGTTCTGGCGAGAGCGACGATCCCCATGACGGCGCCTACGACCTGCCCCAACTCATGCGCCGGGTGGTCACCCGCGTGGCTCTGCCCTCCGTGGCCGCGCAGCCGGGTGAGACCATGCCCTGGGCGCTCCGCAAAGAGGCCCTGGACTCCCGCTTCAGGGACCTGATTCAGACGGCGCGGCGCGCCTCCTTCTATTCCATTCGCCTCGCGAACCTGGATCTTCAGCGCCTGGAGGACCTCGAAAAGGTTCCCGTCCTCACCCGCGAGGAGATGGAATCCCAGATGGTGCCCCGGGGCACGGGCCTCGCGGCCCGGCCCATCGACCAGATCCGCGGCGGCTACGTGACCCGCAGCGGGGGTTCGACCGGTGATCCCAAGTTCTCGTACTACGACTCCGCGGACTGGAACGACATGGTCCACGGCGCCGTGCGCCTCTTCAGGGCCATGGGGCTCGAGCCCGGTGACCGGGTCGCCAACTGCATGCTCGCGGGTGACCTCTACGGCAGCTTTCTTTCTTTTGATCACGTCAACCGGGCCCTCGGCGCGACGAGTTTCGCCTTCGCGGGTGCCGTCACAGCGGCCGCGTTCGTGGATGTGTGGAAGGCGTTTGCCCTCAACGCCATCCAGGGCATTCCCTCCTCGGTGATGCCCATGCTCCGCGAGGCCAAGCGGATCGAACCGGCTCTGCGGATCGAAAAGTTCATGTACGCGGGCGCCCCTCTCAGCCGCGCGGACTCCGAATGGCTGCGCTGGGAGCTGGGCACGCGGCGCGTGGCCTCGATCATCGGGGCGACCGACGGCGCCCAGTTCGCGTTCCAGACCCAGGACCTCGAGGGCACGGCCGTGCATGAGACCGTCGACGAGTACAACTGGGTCGAGATTCTCGATGACGACGGCCGTCCGTGCGCCGTGGGACAGACGGGCCGCATCGTGATCACGCCCCTCCGCAAGATGGCGTTTCCGCTCATCCGGTACGCCATCGGCGATTCGGGCCGGTGGATCGAGGAGCGGGGCGACAGGGGCGTCGCCGGCCGCCGCTTTGAGTACCTCGGGCGCGCCGACCAGATCCTGGTGGTCGGTCTCGCCAACCTTCACTACGGCGATTTCAAGAAGGCCGTCGACGGCCTCCCTCTCACGGAGCTGCAGCTCGCGGCCCGCACCGAGCAGGGGATGGACTACCTCGTGGTCCGCGCCGAGGCCGCTCAGGGCGCGGAGGCCTCGGACCGTGAACGCATCGAAGCCGCCGTGCGCGAGGCCGTGCTGTCTCGGGTGCCGCGCTTCTCGGAGCTTCTCGAACACCGATCCGTGGGACGCCTTGAGGTTCAGATCTTTGCTCCCCAGGGTCTCACGCGCGTGGCCCGTACCGGCAAGGTGCGGGCGCTCGTCGATGAGAGGGGAGTGTGATGGAAGCCGTTTCGTCAGCCCGCCTTCCGCTGGTCCTCCGTGAAAGGAACTTCGGTCTCCTTTGGCTGGGCCAGGTCTTGAGTCAGGGCGGCAAGCAGCTCTATCAGATGGCCGTGGTCTGGTGGATCGTGCAGAGCCTGCCCCAGGCGCGGTCCGGAATCGCCCTTGCGCTCTTTCTGGTGACGGTCGCTGCACCCTCGTTGCTTCTTCACCGGCGGCTCGGGCAAACGGTCGATCGCTCGGCGCCCCGGGGGCTCCTGGTGGGAGCGGACCTCACGGCGGCTTTTTCGGTCGCCCTGGCGGCGGCGCTCTTTTCGGTCCACGTGATGCCCGTCTGGGGCGTCTATGTCATCGGGTTCGCGGTCGCCGCGTCCCAGGGTCTCATCGACCCAGGACTCAACAAGGCTTTGCCCGGAGTGGTGGCCGAAGAGGATCTCGAGGTGGCGCTCGCGTTTCAGAGCTCGACCCAGTCGGTGGCGAGCTTTGGCGGCGCGGTGGCGGGTGCGGTGCTCTTGAGCCGCCTTGGCGTGGCGGGAGTCGCCGTTCTCAACGCCCTGACCTACGGCCTCTCGGCCCTCTGTACGGCCTCGGTTCGATTCGGCGTCTCGGCGCCGGCCGCCGTTGAGGCCGTGGCGGCGGATTCCACCCAAAAGGTCACCGAAGGGATGCCCTTTACCCGGGCCGCGCTCGGGACCTTCGCGGCCGTGAACTTCTTTGGGGTGCCCACGCTGCTCCTCCTGCCCCTGTATACGCGGAGCGTGTTTCATGGAGGCGCATCGCTCATGGCGGCGCTCGAGTCCTCGGTTTGCCTCGGCATGATCCTGGGCGCGGCCCTCGGGCCAAGGCTGCCCAAACCCCAGAGCCTGGCGCGCTTCGGGGCCGCGGCACTCGGGTTTTTTGGCGTCGCGCTCGCCATGCCTGGACTCGCGCCCCGTCTCGCCGTCCTCGCGCCAGCCCTGGTGGCGGCAGGCGCCGCGATCGGCGTCCTGAACGTGAAGTTCTTGGCCTTCTTTCAGGAGCGGGTGCCGGCCGAGCGCAAGGGACGCTTCTTCGCGGCTCTGCAGGCGGCGGTGAGCGCTGCTTTTCCGATCGGATATCTGGTCTTTGGGTTTCTCTCGTCCCAGCTGGCGCCGCCATCCCTCTCGCTGATCCAGGGCGCGGGAGTTCTCGCGGTCTCGGCGGTCTTCTTGACCCTCCGTGGGGTTGAAGTGCGGGAGGTGGCTGCGTGAGTCCGGAGCTGTTCAGGCGCGCCGACGCCAACGACGTGTGGGAGCTCATGCGCCTCCACCAGATCTGCTCGGCTGACCCCGCCCGCGAGGCGGCGATGGTCAATCATCACCGGGTGCGTGACGCCATCGTCAACGGCGCCGACTTCTGGGCCTTGGCCGAGTGGCCGTCCGACGGTCCGGACCGGGGCCTCAGGGCCGCCGTTTTCGTCATGGAGGAGCCCGAGCAACGACTCGCCAAGATTCACCGCATGTACGTGCACCCCGAGGAGCGGGACTCCGAGAACACCACGGTCGAGCTTCTGCGCTGGCTCGTGGCGGACCTCGAGAAGCGCGGCACGGTGGACGTACTCTACACGACCACGGGTAAGCTCTCGCAAAGTCAGGTCGACCTGACGCTGCAGCTGGGCTTCAAGATGCTCGGGATCTTTCCCAACGCCATGAGCGCGGACAACACCAAGATGAACGCCATCGCGGGCTACTTCTTTGGTGACACCCTCAAGAAGAAGCGCGCGGGCGGACACAAGGTTCACCCCGTGATCAAGTCCTTCTACGACATCGTCCGCAAGCAGTGCGGCATGGAGAACCTGGAGATCCGCGAGCCCGGGGAGAACGTGCGCCAGGACCTGGAGAAGGTGCGTGACCTCGAGCTGATCGAGGCTCCCAAGTTCGTTGCGACGCGCTTTGACCGCCTCAACGAGAAGAAGTTTCTCTCGGTCAGCTTCTACCCGTTTCAGACGCCCAACGCCCTGGTGACGGGGCCCAACCAGGAGCTCGAGGTCTTCTTGACCATCGTGCCCGAGATCCGCTTTGCCATGGTGATCGGTGAGCGCATGGATCGTCCCGTGGACCCCGTGGCCCTGTACGTGGCCGTGGCCGAGCTGCTCAGGTCCCGCGGCGTGACCTACGTTGAGGTGATCAACGACGCCGCCGACGTGGTCGGCACCGAGCTGCTGCTCGAGGCGGGGTTCTTGCCGTGCGTGTACTTTCCGGCCCTCAAGCGCCACGGTGATTCGCGCCGTGACTACGTGGTCTTTGGCCGCGCCTTTGAGAAGAACGTCCTCCGCCCCGAGAGCCTCAACGAGTACCTCCAGGAATTCTGGGAGGAGTACAAGGCCCTCGAGAGCGACGGCCTGGAACTCTAGGGGCGCCGGGGTTAGACTCAAAGGGTGCTGCAGGCGCTCTTCAACGACTTTCTCACCCTCTTTGTCGTCATCGATCCCATCGGGATCGTGCCGATCTTTCTCGCGCTGGTCCGGCACCTGCCCAAGGCCCAGCGCCGGCGGACCGCGTTTCGCGGCGTGATGATCGCGGGGGTCATCCTCCTGCTCTTCGTATTCGGCGGCGAGTTCTTGCTCAAGGCCATCGGCGTGACCATGCCCTCGTTCAGGGTGGCCGGCGGGGTGATCCTGTTTCTCTTCGGCCTGCAGATGGTGTTTGGCTCGGGTGAGTCCGAGGCGGGCCACGACTCCGGGCCCGAGACCGGTTACGATCCCGCGGTCTACCCCGTGGCCATTCCTTCGATCGCCGGTCCCGGCGCCATGCTGGCCGTCACGGAGCTGGCCCAGACCTCGAGCGCGACCTCCCTCGGCAAGCCCATCACGGCGGGCCTCCTGGTGCTGGTGCTTCTCATCACCTGGGCCATGCTCGCGGCCGCGGACGTGATCCTCAACCTGATCGGCCGCACGGGCGCAAACGCCGTGAGCCGCGTGCTCGGCATTCTCCTCACCGGGGTCGCGGTGGAATTCGTGGTTTCAGGGATCCGAGGCCTCGTCCACTAGAGTGGACGGGCGTCCATCTGGGTCCGGACCTGCCAGGTGGCGGGCGCCACGGCGTCCGAAAGGTCAAAGGTGCCGCTGATGCCCAGCCCGCCGCCCGCGGTGGGACCCGCGCTCACGCTGACGGGATGGCCGACGGGATTGCCCGAAGGAAGAAACATCCCCGAGCGGACGTGAATAAAGATCTCGGCGCCGTTTCCGAACGTCGAGCCCATGTGAAACTGCCGGTCCGAGAGGGCGTCCTGAACGCCCTGGAGGGTCGCGGACCAGTCGTCGGGCGTCCCGCCGTGGGTGCCGGTCACCGAGGCGTCGATCACGTGTCCATCGCCGCTCACGACGACACGGTAGGTGGCCTCGCCGTCGACGGCGGGCATGGCGTCGCGCACGCTATCGACCACGGCGTCGCGGACGGTTCCACCGGCCGGAAAGCCCGTGAACCCGGAGGTGGCGACCTGCTGGTCCCACATGGCCTGGCGGAGCATGGCCGTAAGCTGGGCCGAAGTGCTGATTCCACCCGCGGCCAGGGGGGTGCCGCCAGGTCCGGGGTTGTCGGAATGCGCGGGAGTCGAGTGCGTGGGCCCGGGATCCATCATCCCGATCCAAAGTCCCAGCTGCTCCATCGTGGGCATGAGCACCACCGTGGGGTGGGCGGCCGGCGGGTCGCAGTCCTCGGCCCTGAGGGATCCGGGGACGGACAGGGCTACCATTACGGTCAAAAGGCCTGAAATCGAGGGTTTGGGCGCGCGCATTCGCTGTCTGAGTTTGCAGCCGCCATGCCCGTTCCGGGCGCCTGGGGGTCGGCCTAAGTGACCGTAATTAATTGAAATTTCTGGTGCGAATCCGCACCCCCTGTCCAAGCTCCGCGCACCTGTCCAGGAACGGTCGGCCGTGCTACCCCCGGGGCTCAAGACTGTTTACAAAGCCGCGGGGGCGGCTTGGGGTTTGGGGGAATGATGGTTCGACTTCTGGGGATCCTTTGCGCGCTCGCGTCCCTTTCGGCGTGGGCCGATGTTCCGCGGCCGCTCCCGGACCGCGGCGATGGCTTTGTGCTCGACCTCGGTATCTGGGACCAGCCCCAATGGCGCGTGCTCGAGGATGTGACCGACGCCGCCCGCATGGGCGCGCGGCAAGTGCTGATCCCCCTCATGCTCTGCCAAGAGGACCGGACCGCGAGCCAGGTCGAATGGTGTTTTGAGCACCGTGAGCGCGCGCGCGAACTCGCCGAGGAGCTCAAACTCCTGGGCGTCAGTCACTCGTACTTTCCGTTTCTTCTCCTCAACGACGGCGCCTGGCGCGGCGAGGCCGAGCCGGCGAACTGGGCCCAGTGGATGGCGAGCTACCAGGCGCGCCTCGACGAGGTCATGGAGCTCCACAACAAGACCGGCGGAGCCGAGTTCATCTTGGGCACCGAGCTCTCGCGCATCTACCTCGCGCACCCCGCGGAGTGGAGCGCGGCACTCAAGAAGTACCGCGCCCAGACGACAACGCCGGTCCTCACGGTCGCCAACTGGGATCAGTTCGACAAGATCCCATTCTGGGGCGACTCCGATGTCATCGGCCTCTCCAGCTACTACCCGCTTTCATCGGGCCAGGGAGACGCCGCCGGCTCGGTCGACCAGCTGGTCGCGGGTTGGGCTCCGTGGAAGAAAAGCCTCACCGACGTCGCCAAGCGGGCGGGGCGGCCGCTCTACTTCGCCGAGGTCGGGTACGCGAGCGTGCCCGGGGCGGCCTCGACGCCGTGGGACTATGCTTCGACGATGACGGCGCCGCCGGACCAGGACCTTCAGGCAAGGCTGTTCGAGGCGTTTGGTCGCGCGTGGGCGCAAGAGCCGACGCTCGGGCGCTTCATGGTCTGGGGCATGTATCACCCCGAGGTGCCCGCCGACGACCGCGGCTACACCGTGTTCGACAAGCCGGCGCAGGGTCGCCTGTCCCAGGTGTTTCATGACCGCGCGAGCGGCGAGATGGTTCTGCCGGCGCCCCCGCCCGTGGACGTGCTCCTGACGCTGGATGATTTTCCGATGTGGTTCGTCGATGACGTGGGCGAGCGCATCGACGCTTACTCGCGGTACCGCCGGACGCTGGAGCGTCGCCATGTGCCCACGGTGGCGTTTCTGAACGCCGCCGGTCTCACGGATCCCGCCACGGACCCACGCGAGGTCGAAGCGCTCGGCGCGTGGCGAGACTCCGGGGTCGTGTTCGCCAACCATACGGCCCACCACCTGGCGATCGACAGCGGGGCCGACGCCTTCTGGCGGGACGTGGACCAGGGGGCCCACCTCCTCGACGGGTACTTTGCGGGATGGGACTCGCCTTCGCGCCTCTTTCGGTTTCCGAACGGGAGCTGGGGTAGCGATCCCGAGGCGGCCTGCCAAGGTCTCAAGGCGAGGGGGTACTCGTCGCTGCCCATCGCGTATTTCTCGGGCGACCATGCGATCGCGCCCGACTACCATCCCGTATCCGCGGCCACCCTCGAGGACCGGCCAGGCGGGGGTGACGACGCCCGTAAGGTCGCCAGGGAGTTCATGGCGGAGGCGTCGCGCCAGTTTGGATACGCTCAGGCACGCTTCCGGCCTTACCTCGAGAACGGGCCCGACCATTCGGCGCTCGTGATGCTCATGCATTCGACCCGCATGACCCGGGACTATCTCGATGCCACGCTCTGGATGCTCGAGCGCCAGGGGGCGCGCTGGGTCGCGGCCACCCCGCAGAATCTCACTGCCTACACGCCAAAGCCGGGCAAATGCCTGCCCCGCTGCAAGGAGGATGGATCATGTTTCTGAGTCACAAGCTGACCGGCGCCGCCGCCGCGTTGATGATGATCGCGACGCCCGCATGGGCGATGGGCAAGAAGCACCAGAAGTCCGGCGCCCATTTCGCGCGGGAGTTCAGGTACGACCGCTTCTACAAGGGCAACACGCACACCCACTCGCTCCGCAGTGACGGTGACTCTTCTCCCGAGAAGGTCATCGCCTGGTACCGCGACCATGGGTACCAGTTTCTAGTGCTGACGGATCATAACTTTCAGAGCGCGTGGGGCGAGTTCGCCTCGCTCGAGCAGCCCGGGCGCTTTGTGGTCGTGCCGGGCGAAGAGGTGACATTCGCCCACGACCGTCCGGCGGGTGAGACCGACGGCCGCCCCGTGCGCGCCGTGCACCTGAGCCAGCTCTGCGGCACCGAGACGATCCCCGGCCAGAAGATCAATCCGGCCGAGAAGGCCCTTCAGACCGCGGTGGATCTGATCGGCGCCCAGACCGGTGCCGTGGCCATCGTCAACCATCCCAACTACGAGTGGGGTCTGCCGCTCGCGTCCCTGCGCGCGGTTCCGAACTTTCATCTGATGGAAATCGCCAACCAGCACTTTGACGTGCACAACGCGGGCGACGCCACCCATCCCTCGACCGAAGTCCTCTGGGACTCGCTCTTGACCGACGGTCGAACGATCTACGGCGTCGCGAGCGACGACGAGCATGACCTGATCCGCACGCAGACTGAGCTCGGGTTTCCACCCCGGCCCCCGGGCAAGGGTTGGCTGCAGGTGGCGGCCGACGTGGCGGGCAGCCTCGAGCCCAAGGCCATCTGCTCCGCGATCGACCGGGGCGCCTTTTACTTCTCGACTGGCGCCGAGTTCGCATCGGTCGAAGCAAAATCCGACCGGATGTCGCTCGTCCTGTCCGCGGGTATGCCCGCCGCCAAGTTTGAGTTTTTTGGAGCGGGAGGCAGGCCCCTGCAGACGGCGCAGGGTACGTCGTCCGATTACGTCCTCAAGGGCGGTGAGGGGTACGTGCGGGCCCGGGTCACGCTCCCGGACGGTCACCAGGCCTGGACCCAGGCGGCCCGGGTCAACGAGTGATCAGCGCACCGGCTGCTTAGCCAGGTTGATCTTGTGCAGGCCGGCCAGGGCCCTGAA
>DATJFU010000222.1:0-9200 GCA_035495495.1 Bdellovibrionota bacterium | reverse complement strand
CGTGGAACTGGATCAGGCTGTGGAGCTCAAAGCCAAAGATTCCACCGCGCAGGTCCAGGATGTGGTTCTCGGCGTTGTACTCGGCGGTTTTCACGAACGGAACGATGCGCGCAAAGATCGTGTAGTCCGTCAGGACCCGATGGGTCACCGTGAGGTTCGCGGGCATGCGCACGGTGATGTAAAAGTGATACGGCCGCGGCTCGTCCTTGGTCGGACGGTCGCCCAGGCGGGCCAAAACCGTGGGGTCATCCGAGTCCTTGAGGCTCTCGAGCACCTTCTTGCCGCGGTCCGGGTCGCCGGCGCCTCGGGCCAGAAGCTCGGTGAGAGGGGCCGGGTCCTCGGCCGGGGCTTCTTTCTTGGCCCTGGGCGCGGGCTTCGCCGCGAGCAGGAGCGCGGCGGCGAGGCACAGGGGTGGAATCTTAGCGAGTCCGCGGCGCATGCCAGGGGACGTCGGCTTCGCCGAGCTTGTGATTGACCCAGCGGCCGGACACAAAGAGATAGTCGCTGAGGCGATTGAGGTAACGGAGCACGTTGGCGGGAGCCTCGATTCCCTCGGCCTTGGCCATCGAAACGAGGCCACGCTCGGCCCGGCGGCAAACAGTGCGCGCCACGTGCAGAAGGCCCGCCTCCCTGCGACCGCCCGGGAGGATGAAGTTCTTGAGGGGCTGGAGATCCGCTTCCATCGTGTCGATCTCACCTTCGAGGCGCGTGATCATCGCCTCGCTCACGGGTTCCACCATGAGGGGTTTTCCGGCCGGGGTGGCGAGCTCGGTCCCCAGTTGAAAGAGCTCGCTCTGGATCGGCGTCAAACGCCTGCGGGTCTCCACGGGCAGGGCCGGTTCGGAGAGCACCAGCCCCAGGATGGAGTTGAGCTCGTCCACCGTGCCGTAGACCTCGATCCGCGGATGATCCTTCGCGACCCGAGTGCCCGCGAGGAGGTCTGTCTGCCCCGCGTCGCCACGCTTGGTGTAGATCTTCATACGGGCGCCAGTCTAACCCGCCCGGGCCCCAAAAGCGATGGCACGGCCCGCGGCCTTGCTGTAGCTTTTTAGGCATGCTCCTGGCGCTCTTTCGGTTGGTATCCCTGAGGCAGCTGCGGCTCAAACTCTCGCGTACGCTGCTCACGCTCCTGGGCGTGGCGCTCGGCATCGCGCTGACCACCTCCATCGACCTCATCAACGGCTCGACCCTCGACAGCTTTCGCAAGGACATCGACAAGGTCGCGGGCAAGGCCGAGCTCTCGCTCACCGCGGGCGAGGCCGGATTCCCAGAAGAGGTCCTCGACAAGCTCGAGGACATGCCCGGCGTCGAGGCCCTGAGCCCGGTCGTCCAGGCCAAGGGTTTCTTTACCCTGCAAGGAAAACAGTCCTCCGAGACCCTCGTGATCTTTGGCGTGGACCTTCTGCGGGAGAAGGCCGCGCGCGACTACAAGACCCTCGAGACCGAAGGCGGCGCCGACGATCCCCTCGAGTTTCTGGCCCAGCCCGACAGCATCGTGGTCACCCAGACCTTTGCCGAGGAGCACGGCCTCAAGGTGGGTAAGCCCCTGGACGTCTCGACCTCCGAGGGCATGAAGCACCTCATGATCCGCGGCATCCTCGCGCCCGAGGGCCCCGCGACGGCCTTTGGTGGAAGCTTGGCCATCATGGACATCGAGGCGGCGCGCCTGCTGTTTGGCAAGCAAGGCCGCCTCGACCGCATCGACGTGGTCTTGAAGAAGGGAGCCAAGGCGCGCGAGGTCGCCGACCGCATCCGCGACCGCGTCGGCCCCGGCATCCAGGTGGCCCGGCCCGAGACCCGCGCCGAAGCCATGGAGAACATGGTCTCGTCGTTTCAGGCCATCCTCAAGTTTCTCGGCTCCCTGGCCCTCCTGGTCGGCCTCTTCATGGTGTGGAACTCCGTGGGCATCTCGGTCGCCGAACGGCGGGGTGAAATCGGCACCTATCGCAGCTTGGGCGCTCCAAAGGCCGCGGTGCTCTGGATCTTCATGGGCGAGGCCGTCGCCATGGGCGCGTTCGGCGCCCTCGCGGGCGTCTTTCTGGGGCGGCTCCTCGCCGAGGCCATGTTGGGCCCGGTGGTGCAGTCGCTCCAGTCCCAGTTCGTCGATAACTTTCACGTCAAGACCATCGTCTTTGGCCCACGCCAGATCGCCTACGGCGTCGCTTTTGGCGTCGTCTCGGCCGCCATCGCGGCGGCGTTTCCGGCCTTGAAGGCGACTCGCGTTTCTCCCGTCGAGGCCGTCAAGCAGTCGCGCTTGGGCGCCGAGTCGGGCGAGAAGAAGGGCGGCCTGAACCGGCTCACCCCCTGGGCCGGCGCGCTCATGCTCGGCTGGCTGGGCTTTGCGTCCATCGTCGGGATCAGCGGAAAGCACAAGGCCCTCGAGGCTCTCCACGCGCTCTTTGCCGTGGCCGGCGCCGCGGCCGTCGGACCCGTGGGCGTTCTCTTCATCGTGTCCGTGATCCGGCCCATCCTGATCCGGCGCGAGCGCACCGTGACCCGTCTCGGCGCCGAGCACCTGCTCCGCACCCCGAGGCGCACCGGCACCAACGTCATGACCCTGATGGTCGGATTGCTCCTCGTGATCATCGTGGCCACGGTCAACACGAGTTTCAGGGGCACGGTGCTGGCGTGGTTCGACCGCACGTTGAACGCCGACATCATCGTTTCGTCCACGGGCCAGGTCATCTCGTTCCAGACCCAGCCCCTGCACCAGGACGTGGGCCTCGAGATCGCCAAGGTTCCCGGCGTGGACGCCACCCCCGAGATGCCTCCCCGCGCCATGCGCTTCATCCATATGATCTACCAGGGCGAGCAACTGGGCCTCAAAGCCGTGGATCCGCCCCGCATCGACAAGGACTACTACTCCATCGACGTCCGGGACCGCGACAAGAAGGTCGCGGTCACCGAGATGATGGACGCCAAGGAGCCGCACGCGTTCGTGTCCGAGAACTTTGTCCTCCACTACGGCAAAAAGACCGGCGACAGCATCCGCCTCGATACTCCGCAGGGGACCATCGTCTTCAAGGTCTCCGGCATCGTGGTGGACTTTGCCAACCCGCGCGGAGTCATCTACATCCCGCGCTTTTTCTACCAGAAGTACTGGAACGACCCCCTGGTCAACGTGTTCGCCGTCAACGTCAAGCCCGGCGAGGATCCGGACAAGGTCCGCACGCTCATCGACCGGTCGTTTGGCCAGTCCCGCGGCATCGTGACCACCTCCAACTCGTCCCTGCGCAAGCAGTTTGAGCAGGTCGTGGACCGCAGCTTTGCCATGACCCGCGCGGTGGAATTCGCGGCCCTCGGCGTGGCCCTCCTCGGCCTCATGAACACGCTCCTCATCGGAGTCATGGAGCGCATGCGCGAGCTCGGGACCCTCCGCGCCGTCGGCATGTCGCGCGGCCAGATGGGCCGAATGATCGTGGCAGAAAGTATCTTTCAGGGATCCCTCACGGGCGTCATGGCCGTGCTCGTGGGCGGTTGGATCAGCTACTTCTGGATGAAGGACAGCCTATCGACCCTCCTCGGATGGGTCGTCGAGTTCCACTTTCCGTGGGGTTCGGTGGGCTGGACCGTGGGCCTGGGACTCGGGGTCGGCGCGCTCGCGGCGTTCTTTCCGGCGCGCCGGGCATCCCGGCTCGAGATCCGCGAAGCCCTCTCGTACGAATGAACGTCAAGCCGCTGGGCTTTCTCAAGGCCGACTTCGGAAACCGCTTTGGAATCCCCCGTCAGTCGGGGCTCGTCCCGGCGGCGCGCGCCGAGCTCGAATTCAAGGGGCAGGCGGTGGCCTCCGTCGAGGGCATCGAGGAGTTCTCCCACCTCTGGGTGATCTTTGAATTCCACCTGAGCAAAGGCAAGAGCGCGACCCGTGAGACGACCGCGAGACCTCCCCGCCTCGGCGGCCGCAAGCGCGTGGGCGTGCTCGCGACCCGCTCGCCCTTCAGGCCCAATCCCATCGGACTCTCGCTCGTCACGCTCCAAGAGGTGCGTCGCTCGCGTGGCCGCGTCGTTTTGGTTCTCGGCGGCGGTGACTTTGTCGACGGCACGCCCGTGCTCGACATCAAACCTTACCTGCCCTGGGCCGACGAGGCGCCCGGCGCGCGCGCGGGCTGGGCCTCGGAACCGCCGCCTCGCGTGCGCGTTCGTTGGTCGCCGGAGGCCGAGTCGCAGGGGCAGGCGCGGCTGCGCGGAGGATATGCGAAGTTCAAGGAGCTCGTCGATCAGACCCTCTCCCTCGACCACCGTCCGCCCGACGTCGCCAAGAGGGGTGGCGGCAAGTTCGCCTCGCCGCTCGCGGGCATCGACGTTCACTGGGTTTACGAGGACGGCGACTGCGTCGTGACTTGCCTCAAGGACCCGCGCTCTTGAGCAAGGGGGCCTCGGTCGCCTTGCCGTCGCAGGTCCACCTGAGATTGACGCCCTCATCGGGAGATCGGCAGTCGAGCCAGAGGCGGGGGCCGGGGACGACCCCCGCGCGCGTCTCAAAGTTTTCGCGGATCGGCTGACAAGCCCAGGGCGAGACCTTGGTCCCGGCCAATCCCGCGGCGGCGGCGGCGCCAGCGCCCGACACTCCCCCATCCAACGGCTTGACCAGGGCGTCCCACCGTTTTGGGTTCGTGTTCCACTTCATGGCGAGGCGGATGCGCCGCCCGTCCGGGATGAGAAGATCCCTTCCGGGCTCGGCCATGGCCGTGGGGCTGTTGGTCCTGAGCGCGCTCAACGAAGCCTGATCCAGGTCGGCTCCCAAGAACGCGTTCACGCCGGGATGGGCGCAGACCGAGACGTTGCCCGCGAGACCGCAAAAACGGCCGGCAAGAGTGATCACCAGACGTTGCAGCGCCGAGTAGTCCTCGATGCGGTTGAGAAAGGGATCGCGTCCGCCGTAGGGCAGCTGCGGCTGCATGTGGGCCACCGGAGCGAGCTGCACGATGGCCTGGCCCAGGGCCCGCGCCGCGGTCTCTTGCCCGGCGGCTTCCATCACGGACCAAACCAGATGCCGGAGAGGGTCCCCCTGGTGGTGGGGCTCGGCCCAAAGACTCTTTGAGAGGGCAAAATCGTGGCCGTCCATCCGGCGAAGACAGTACTGGCTGCCGGTCGCCAGGTTCTCGCGGGCCGCATGGCAAGGGTCCATGAGGTACATCTGGGCCATGAGGTCGGCCAAGGCCTCGTGGAGCCCGGGCAACCGCATCCGATCGGTGACGCTCGCCGCGTGCGTCCAGGCGCCATAGACCAGCGCGTGGGCAAGCTCGTGCAGCACGACACCCGTGTCCTGAAACGGATGGATCTGCATCGTGGGCATCGTCGAGCGGCCCAGGATGATGTAGTCGCAGTCCAGGCGATCGCCGAACGAGAAGTAGCCGTTGTCGGTCACGTATCCCGGCAGCGCCCGGGTCTCGTCGAGCACGGTCTCGATGTACTGCTCGGACCGCACCCGCCAATCGACGATGGGCCGGTCTTGGGCCTGCACCAAGAATCCCTCGCCAAAGAACGGGGGATACTGGCACGAGAACTTCTTGATCGCGTTTCTGAGCGGCCGCACCTCGGTGCTCGTCCACGCCAGGTGGCGGAGTTTGGAGAGGTCGGAGAAAAAATCGTCGCCGTAGAGACGGGTGATGGCGTCGCGCTTGGCCAGGCTTGGGTCGGGCTGCACGTAGACGTCGATCGTGTGGTCGGGCAGGCGCAGACCCTGGCGCTCCCAGTACCGAACAAAGCCCTGCATCACGGGGATCATGCGTCCGCGCAGGTCCGACTCCTCGTCCGAATTGACGAGGGCGCTGTGCACGCGGATCTGGGAGTGGACCGCTTTGGACGAGTGAATGAGGCCGTCATCCAGCGGGCCCTGGGCGCGCGCGGTCGTGGCGCAAACGAAGGCCAGGAGGAGGATGAGCGGACGCACGGACATGCTGCCGTAGTTAGCGCATATGACGCACTAAGTCAATTCACTTCTTCAATGAATCAAATGATTTATGAAGGAACCCAAAAGCGAACGGAGGGGCCCGCCGTGACCCGCACGCGGGTGGGCTCCGGGAGGGCAAAGAGCTCTCCGTCGAGAGAAATTCCACCGTCCAGGGTCGCTTCGAGGGACTCGGCGCTCGAGGACTCAAAGAGGCCCAAGGGTGCGAGGGCGCTGCTTTCTCCGCGCCCCGCGAGGAGCGTGAGGCCGTGGCGGGCCAGGTCTCGGGGTTCCATGCGGTTCACGGAGACATGAAAGCGATTTGGCTGAACCTCGCCCCTCGGCAGGGGCCGGATGCCCAGGCTCAGGCGCGGCACGGTGCCCGCGAGAAGGGAGAGGGCCCCCGGCTCGGTTCGCGGTGGGGACTGGGTTCCCGCCTGGATGCCCCCTTCGACCTGGAGCCCCAGATGGCTCCGGGCAAAGAGCTCGCGATCGCGGCCCGTGAGGGCGCGGAGCACGGTCTGCGCGGCGACGAGGCTCGCGTCCCAGAAGCCCGGCTGCTCGGAGCGCGAGTAGTATCGGCGGAGCACCCGCTCACCCACCCCCCAGACGAGGACAAATCCGTAATGAACTCCCGCCGGCCCGAGATCCACCCGCAGGGTCGGCACGGTCCGGAGCTGGGCCATGCCCCCTTCGCGCCACAGGCTCAGGGTCCGCTCCGGCCGGCCCCGGATGCCCAGCCACGAGCTCAGAAAGTTGATGGTCCCACCGCGCACGGCGAGAAGGGGTGGAATCTCAAGCTCCTCTCCCCTCGCCCTCACCCAAGCCGTCAGGCCCCGGCCCACCGAGCCGTCGCCGCCGTAGAAGCACACCGTCCCTGGTTCGCCGACCGTACGATCCGAGATCTCGGTCAGGAGCTGGTCGAGCTCATCCAAGGTGCGCGTGATGCGGATCTCAGAGCCGGGTCCCGCGGCCTTGGCCACGCGGAGACCCGCGCCTGCCTCGATGTTCGAGGGACAGCGACGGGCCTTGGGATTGAGGACGACGGTCAGCACCTGGCCGCCACCCCTTCGCCCAAACGCACGGCCGTCTCGAGGCCTTCGCCCGTCTTTGCGATCAGGTCGGAGTCCGGGCGCCACTTCTTGGCTTCGCCCAGGAGGACGACCGTGGACCCGCCAAAGAGAAAATAGCCCTTCTCGTCGCCGCGCTTAAAAGGCCGCTTTTCGTCGTGGCTCTGGACGATCCGTCCGACGCAGATGGCGCCGACCTCGACGTAGGCCAGAAGCCCGAAACAGGCGGTCTCCAGAATCGCAACCCGCCGCTCATTGGTGAAGAGGATGTCCTCTTTCTGCCCGAGGGCGATGGGGCTCACGGAGTGGAGAGGCCCGTGCACCGTGTATGAGTCGAGCGTCCGGCCGTCATCCGGATAGTGGTAGCGATGGTAATCCGTCGGGCAGAGCCGGGCGATCATGAGCGGCCCGCCCTCGAGCCTGGCGGTCCAACCCTCGCGCTCCCCGCGCTCTCCGAGGAGCGCCGAGACGGGCACCTGGGTGCCCTTGAGGGGGTAAGAATCCGTCACGTTGGACTCAGCGTAGGCCACGTACTTGCCCTCGGCGAACGCGGGCATGCGGGACGGGGATCGTTCTATCGGGCGCGCGCCAGGACGGAACTTTCGGATAAAGAAGTCATTGAACGAACGGAACCCGTCGTCCACGTACTCGTCCATGGGGATCGAAAAACGCTGGATGAAAGGCCGAATCTTGCGGCGGCTCCATGGCGCGCTCTGAAGCAGGCCGTAGGCCTTGCTGAACGGACGCCGGCTCAAGAACGCGCGGGTCATGAGCCGGCCCGGGGGCGTCTCGTAGATCCAGCGCATGAACCGCTCGCCGTAGATGGCCTCCTTGGCCGACTTGCCTTCGCGGCGGTCCCAATACTCGATGTCTTTCACGCCGCCATCATATGCCGCGCTCCGCCCCGCTGTCACGGGGGGGAGCAAAGCCCGGCCCGGCCGGGTTCCACGCCGGGTGGTACTTGAAATCGTCCCCTTCGGCCACGGCGGGACCCGCTTCAGAAGATCCGGCGGGCGGCCGGCGCAGAATGTCGGCTTGCGAGAGCTGCTGGCAGGAGGCGCTGTAGAGCTCGGGGTAGTAGAGAAACTTGACCCACTCCTTGTCGCCATCGCTCAGCACCCCGTCGTTGTTCCAGTGGGGGTTGCAGTAGTTCATGATCGAGTTCTCGTCCCAGGGGCCCAGGTTGAGGTCAGGGTTGGTTCCTTGGGGGGCGTCGTGGCAGCCCTCCGGGGTGTCCTCGCGGTTCTGCTCGTGGGCCAGCCCCAGGGCGTGGCCGAACTCGTGGGCGGCGATGGCCCGCGTGCACTGCTCCCGGGCGTCGTCGGACACATCGCAAACGCCCCCCTCCCACGCGTGGTAGGTGAAATCCAGGATCATCTCGCCGTTGTGATCCCTGAGGTCGCTGCCGAGCTCGGTCGCCCGTGGGTTTTCGTCGCTGATGCGGATCCGGATGCCGTCGTTGTTTCCTTCGGAACACTTGGTCCAGCCCGAAAAGGTCACGCGCCGGGACGGGGCGATGCCGGGAACGTTGAGTGCCGCCTCCCAGGTCACCCGAACCTGGTCCTGCACCCAGGCGCGCTCTCGGGCCTGGGCGGGGTCAAAGCTTTCGTCTTCCCAGCAAACCGGGATGGGCCGCACGTCCCAGATGGTCGAGGACCTGGCGGCCAGGGCTTGGGTGACGGTGCCCACTCCGTCCGGAGACGACGGACTTCCACCCGTCTGCGTGAGTCCGTCACAGTACCAAGGCGTGGGATCGGTGCAGCCGTTCTTGGCGCCCATGGCGATCGGCGCGAGGGCAAAAAGAATCCACACCCGGGCATGGCCCAGAAAACGAACCTTCTTCATCGCAACGGTTCTCCCCTGCCCCTGACTTCGCAAGGCGGATGCCACCGCCGAATCGCGCCCGCCCCTGAGATTTTTTGGCGAGCGAATTCCCCTGTGTCAACAATGACCTAGAGGGTGGCTTTACAGTTGTTTAGAACCAGATCGATAGCGCGATGACCAGCACCGTGGCCCCCAAGAGGCCCAGGGTGAAGTTTTCGACCCCCTGACGGATCGGAGGCGCTTTTTTGGGAGATCGGGCAAAGGCGAGGCATTTCTGGGCGAGCAGGGCCCATAGGGCCGCGGGGATCAGCCAGGGGACCAGTAGCCAGGGATTGGAGACGGCAAACCCCAGGGCGGCAAAGGTCAGCCCCAGCGTGACGAGCCCCAGGACCAGCACCGCGACCGTGGGGGCGACG
>DATJFU010000221.1:0-3044 GCA_035495495.1 Bdellovibrionota bacterium | reverse complement strand
TTCGCGGTTCGCGGTATCAGGTTTACGTTCTGGTCTACGACAGCCGAGACACGCGCGTATCGGCCAACGGCGAGATGTTTGCCACCGAGCTCCGTTGGCTCCGGGACAGGGTCATCGGCCCAAAGAAGGATTTGACGATCGTGGGCCACAGCATGGGTGCCATCGTTTCGCGGCACGCACTGAACGTATTGACCCGAGATCACGCGGACGGAATCGACCGGTTCGGAAAAGTCCGGCTCGTCGCGGTGGATCCGCCCATGCACGGCTACCCTGGGCTGGGTGACCATGGATTTCTCGGGGCTCTCAATGGAATTTTCAGCGGCGTCGTCCCCGCCGGTTACATGGACATGCGGGCAGAGAGCGACTTCTTTCGTGGAAATCACAAGGGCGTGCGCGGGGTGATGGACCAGCCGCTGCCTGGAAACGTGCGCTTTGAACCCGTTTTTGCCCAGAGCGGGGATACGGCCTTGGATTACACGGAGGGCGAGTTGGCAGCGCTCCCCGACAAGCTGGTGAGTCTTTACCGCGACGGGGTGCCGGTCACTGGTTCGACCCAGTTCATGAATTTCTTTAACGGCATCCGCACCTCGGCGCCCTACTTCGATCTGCAGATCGCCATGCGTGGGATGAAGGACGACGGCGTCCTCGACGCCGAACATGTCCGCCGGGCGCTGCTCCAGGCTTTTCCGCGCTTTCCGGGCGATCACACGACCGTGGTGAACTCACCCGAGCTTCTGGACTATCTGGAATCGCGCCATTAATCTCGTCTTCTTCCTTGAGCCATCGGCCACGCCTATACCTCGGATAGCGGAGATGCATTTTACCCAATGACGGCGTGAGGGTACTCCTCGGCTCAGGAGGACCTATGGGCAAGAAACGGTCGGCTGAGTTGGCGTGGCTTATGGCGATTTGGAGCGTGGCGCAGTCCACGCCGGCGTTGGCCGAGGATTCGGTCACGACGCTGGTCAGCGACGAGCAGGTGCCGGTGGAGATTCTGCCGGCGGCCTGGAAGTGCCGCAACGCGATCCCCGACTACGGCTACGGGGCCATGCCTGGCGCGGTCGCGGTAGCCCAGAAGGACGTTTTTGACCGGACGCTCCGGCTCGAGGGCTCCGAAGGCCTGCGCGCCGAGCTTCCCGACGGCGTGACCTGCGAGTCCATTCATGAGGCGCTCTCCGAAGTGCCCCGGGACCTGAAGGTCCACCGGGTGCTCGATCGGACCACTGATCTGACCTGGGATCATCGGCGCACGGTGACCCGGCTGCAGTCGCGGCTCACGCTCGAGATCCCGGTCCAGGTGGCCGGGGCCGGCCTCGTGCTCACGGGTGACCAGGACTGGCTCGAGTCCAACGTGGCTCCGGGCGCGGATCCCGAGGCGCTCCCCCTCCAAACCTCGTACCATGCGCTGCTGTTTCCGCAGGCGGGCGCCGATTTCATCGGTCTGACCTGCAAGCCGGACTACGAAGGGGCGACCCGATTCCACCTCAGCATCGGCGATCTTGCCGGCGACCCCATCATGAACGGCGGGGTCACCAACGTGGACATCGCCGCGGCACCGTTCGCTGATGCCGCCGCCTGCGAGGCGGCCAAGAATGACCTGATGGTGCACTACCAGGCCGAGGACCCGGGTAACTGGGGCACGCCGACCACCGTCCATCGCAAGCTTGAGGTCGAGCATCGGTACATCCTGGACAACGCCGCCAAGGCCACGTGCCAGGAAATAGAGATCGAGACGGTGAAGCTGACCCTGCAGGGGATCTCGTTTCAAGGGGCCAAAGGCTTCGCCGTGAAGACGGTCCCCATGGCCGGCTGCTTTCCCGCCAGAAATCTCCATTTAAATACGGACTAAAATAGTCGACCATTCTGGGCGTCGAAGCGGAGCTTCGAAGGAGGTTTGCGTGCGCCCGGTATGTTTGTTTGGCGACGAAGTCGTCTGGTGAGAAATCAGGTCGGGCCGACCACTTCAAATCCCGACAAAACCTCGGGTGGAATCCGCCCAGGCCGTCCGGTTTTGAAGTCGATCCAGACCCAGACGGTGCTCGCGCCCGCGAGCTTCTTCTGGTCGCTCTTGCGGAGCAGTTCGTAGCGGCGGACCGAAGAACCACCGGAGATGCTCTCCACCCACGTGCGGACCAGCAGCTCGTCCTTGGGAAACGCGGGGGCGAAGTACTCGATCTCGTGCTTGCGGACGACCCAACCCGCGCCGAGTTTGAGGTACGCCTCAGGGGGCCAGCCGCGGGCTGTCGAGTGCTCGATGGCCGCGCCGACGAACCAGCCTAGATAGACGAGGTTGTTGACGTGCCCCAACTCGTCGATGTGCTCTTTTGAAACGGTGATGGGCTTTTCAAAGATGCGCGGCATCGTTCCTACTTTTTGAGTCCAAAAGGAATCTTGGAGACCGCGAAGGTGCCAAGCCCCGTCGCAATGTGGCGGCCGGACTTGGTGTGCACGTCCATGGCCGCGACGGTCAGCGTCTTGCCTAGGCGGACGATCCGACCTTGGGCGCGGAGGTCCTCCTTCTCGACGTGATCCAAAAGCTGGGTGCGGAACTCGACCGTGGAGATCCAATTCTCAAAGTGGGGCGCGACGGTAAACCAACCGGCATTGTCGAGCATCGTGGCCATGACGCCTCCGTGAATTCCCCCCGCGGCATGGTCAAAGTTCGGGTTGTACTTGAGGTCAAAGATCGCCGAGCCGTCGTCGGCGTAATGCAGGCGCATGCCGTAGATCCTGGCGATGGGGGCGCCATGAAAGATTTCGACAAACTCATCGCGTCGGGACATGCGGGGACCATAGCATGTTAAGGTCGGGAGTCATGCGCGAGAAAACACTCCAGATCACCCGACGCGTGGACGGAATCGCGGTCATCACGCTGGATGCACCCGGTAGCTCGGTCAACACCCTCTCGGCGGCGTTTCTCACGGATCTCGAAGCCGCCGTGGAGCAAGTCAGCGCTGACCGTTCGGTCCGGGGATGCGTCCTCGTCAGTGCTAAGGCCGGATGTTTCGTGGCCGGCGCGGACCTGGATGAGATCGGATCCGTCA
>DATJFU010000220.1:0-6583 GCA_035495495.1 Bdellovibrionota bacterium | reverse complement strand
CAACGTGTACGTCGGTCTCGAAGGGACGAGCTCAAGCCTCGGCACCGGACCCTACTTCGCCTACTGACGCGGAGATTGCGCCAATTTTGGCGTTTCTGGCTCACTTTCGATCAACGCATAGGGCGCCGGGTTGAGCCGGGTGCGCGGATTGACGGCCACCTCGCCGTCGCGGATCTCAAAGTGCACGTGGGGCCCGGTCGAATGCCCCGTGCTCCCCAAGAGCGAGATCGTCTCACCGCCCTTGACCTGCTGGCCCACCACCTTGAGCAGGCGGGAGTTGTGCGCATAAAGCGTCGTCACCTGGTTGTCGTGACGGACGATGATCACGTTGCCGTACCCGCGCATGCCGTTACCCGAGTAGATCACGACGCCGTTGGCCGACGCCTTGACGGGCTCGCCCATGTCCGCGGCGACGTCGACACCCTTGTGCTCCTTGCCCCAGCGACCGCCAAACTCCGAGCTCACGACGCCCGCGTCCAGTGGCCACCGGTATCCTCCGCTGTAGGCCTGCACGGGCGGGCGCACCTGCTTGGACGGCGGCACCCCGGGCTTGCCGCCCGCTTTGCCCTGGATCACCCCGGTGTCCCGGAGCACGTCGAGCACGTCGTCCTCGACCAGATTGCCCGAGTCGTGAAAGCGCTCAAACTTCGCGGAGTACTTGCGGTACATGTCGAGCTTCTGCCTGAGTCCCGGCGAAATGGGCACGTCGTCCACGAGCTTGTTGAGGGTCGAATCCTGGGAGGCCCGCACCACCTTCTGGAGAGTGGCGCAGGACGAGGTCGTGAGGACGAGGACGGTGGACACGCCAAGAAGCAGGGCATCGGTAAAGCGACGTTGCATCCCTTAAGGCTAGCAGATCTTTGCCAAAATCTCCGCTTCGCGAGCGTCGGTGAGCCCGGCCCGCGGGGCGCGGCCCTCGGCCACGAAGGCCTGGGCGGCGTCGGAGATGGCCTGGGCATGCGGGGTCTCGGGCGACGCCAGATCCTTGCGCGCGGCCGCGGTGTCCATGGCGAGGTCGGTGCCCGCGAGCCAGAGGGGTAGATCCGACCAGGGCTGCACGCCCAGGGCCCGGAGTCGGTCCGCCGACACGGACACGGCGCGCGGGAGGACGTCACGGCCAAAATGATCGCCGAGCAGCTCGAGCGTCCGGCGGAGGGTAGGAGGTTCGGTCTCGCCCACGTTGTACGAGCCCCCTCGGGCGACGGGGCGGTCGATCGCGGCGGCGAAGGCGGCGCCCAGGTCCGGAGCGTAGGTCCGGCGCATCGAACGGATTCCACCCTCGGGCAGCAAGAATTTGGCGTCGCCGCGCGCGCGGTGGACCCAGTACCCAAAGCGATCCGTGTGGTCGTACCGGCCATACACGAGGCCCGGTCTCAGGATCGTCACCGGCGCGGAACTCTCGCGGCGGGCCACGCGCTCGCACTCGGCCTTGCGCTTGCCATAGGTCGCCCAGTCCCGGCTCTTAGCCTCCTCATGCGAGCAGTCCAAGAGGGGGTCGGATTCGGTCATGAGCGGGATGGGCGCGCCGGATTCCATGGCGCGGTAAGCGCTGATCGAACTGCACTGGACGTAGTGCCCGACGCGGCCCCGCAGGATCCCCAGGAGCCGCGCCACGTCCGCCGGCCAGTAGGCGCAGAGATCCACGACGGCGTCCCAGTCACGCACGAGGCCCGGCGTGTGGGCAAGCTCCTCGGAGGCCCGGTCGGCTCGGATCCGCGCGACGCCCGGGTGCGCGTCCGGCCCGGTGACCCCCCGGTTGAGCAGGGTTACGGCGTGCCCAACGGCCAGAAGCCTCGGGACCACATGCCGGCCGATGAACTGGGTACCCCCCATGACGAGAACCTGGGCCATGTCAGGCATAACTATTTGATTTATCAGAATAAAACAAGGCAGTAATATCTGATAAAATAGAGAATGAATGATCGGGGTCATCCTCCTTCTGATTGGGCCTCTGGGCTCCCTGACGGCGTCGGCCGATTGCTCGACCATCGACATGCGCGGCGCCAACCAGTCCATGCAGGGCACCCAGCCCATGTGCCAGGGCGCCCAGGGCACCTGCTACGCCTACACCGCGGCCGCGATGGCCGACGCGTGGGCGCGCTCGCACCTCACCCCGCCCGTCAACCAGTCGGCCTTGGATGGAATCCGCCCCACCTCGCCGACGCCCCTCGCCGCTTCTACCCGAATCTTCAAGCGCGCCTCCAGAGGCGCCACCCAGAGCTGCAACAACATGACCGGCACCTGCGGGCCGGGCGACGGCCTTGACGGCGGCAACGTCGAGGATTGCCTCAAGTACCTGGGGCCTCCCAACAACGGCGCCGCCTGCGATCACCGGCAAGTCTTTGGGGAGTCCGAGGTTTCTTACGACTTCAACCGCGTTCAACTCGATGCCGACTATCACCCCGGTGACCTCGCCCAGCCCATGGACCAGGTCATCACCGAGCGACGCACGCGCCGGGGGCTGGGGAGCGGTGGAAATTTCGGCACCGGCCGAACCAGTCGCTTCGCCACGCGCGACGGGGAGGTCTTCTTTGCCGGCCGCGATTCGGATTATCTCACCCGGCTCAACGCCGCCTGGGACTCCTACCTGGCACAGCTCCATGCGCCCACGGCCAACGAGGCCGAAGTGGCCCGGCTCATGTCGCGCCAACTCACCTGCTCGCTTCAGGAGGTCGGGCTCCCGGCGGCCCAGATCCCAGGGAGCCTCGTGGACAACACGAACGAGGTCCTGCGCAGGATCTTTGCAGACAGCGCCCACGGCAACCGCCAGGACTTTCTGAACCGCTACTTCGCGCAGGCGTGCCAGGGCCATACCTATCGGATCGCTCCGGACATCCCCAAACCGACGGTCACCGACTACCGGCTTTCGACCCACAAGCATGACCAGGCGGCCCTCCTTCAAGCCATCAACACCTCCCTGGAGCGCCCGCGTGGGACGCCCGTTTCGATCTCGTTCTGCTCGACCGTGCTCAAGAACCCCTCCAGGGTGGCTCTCGCGAGCCGTCCCCTGCCCGGCCACGGCGTCACCAACGGCGGCACCGCCTCGGCATCCGACGATCTGACCATGTGCCGCGAGGGCGAGACCCACAACGGGATGGAGACGCCGGACGCCAGCGACCACGCCGCCCTCATCATGGGCCGCAAGCAAGGCCCCAACGGGTGCATGTTCTTGGTCAGAAACTCCTGGGGCCAGTCCTGTGAGCGCTACCTCTCGGACCAGCAGGGCTTTGAATGCGAGCCGGCGACCGGAGACATTTGGGTCGATCAAAACACCTTGGCGAACGTCATCTATGAAACCGTCGAACTCCGTTAGGGCCGGACTCCTCGCCCAGCTTTTTTGGGCGGCGTTCGTGATTCCACCCGGTGCTCACTGGGAGCCCCGCACCTACCAGGTGGGCAAGCTCGCGGTGCCGTCGCTCTACTGGAAAGAGGGCCACCTCGTGGTCTCGGCCGAGTGCCGCCGTCCCGACGGATCCGTCAGCTGCGAGGCCGTGAAGGCCGTCGATCGGGTCAACGCCAAGGGCCTCAAGATGCCGCCCGGCGGGGCCGACCCCGGCGCGATCGCCTGTATTCAGCAGGCCCACGGTCAGGTCGTCGTCGCGCGGACGCAGACGGGAGGCGAGGCCGGATTCTGCGCCTTTGAGGACGGCTCCCTCATCAGCACCGGGTCCCTGGACTTCCACGCCCATCGCAACGCCGGATTCTGATATGCTTTGAGGCATGCGTGCCCTCCTCGCTCTCGCGGCGATCTCGGCGCTGGTCTCGATCCCGGCCGACGCCGGATTCGACCTCGCCCGCCACGCCGCGCAGAACTACGGAAAGACCGTGGCCGAGCGCGTGGACCGCGTGAGCGCTCTCTTTGTCGGAGAACCCTACGTCCTGGATCCCTTGGGCGAAGGCCCGGCCGGCGAGTTTGACCGGGATCCCCTGTTTCGCTTCGATGAGTTTGACTGCACCACCTTTGTCGAAACGGTCATGGCCCTGAGCCTCTCGAGCTCCCAGGGCGAGTTCGAAGCCCTCCTGAACCGGATCCGGTACAAAGGGGGAAAACCCGCGTTTGAGGCCAGAAATCACTTTCCGGACGCCGACTGGCGCCCCCATCTCCTTTCCCTGGGGCTGGTCAAGGACGTGACAAAGGAGGTCGCGGGAGAGCTCCAGGTGCGCGAGGCCCACGCGCGGATCGACCGAAAGCAGTGGTATGCCTCCCTCGGCGCGGACCGCATCCACGTGCCGGGAGCCGGCGCCTCACAAGCCCGCGCACTCCTCGAGAAGCTCCATCAGCGGGGGACGGGACTCGGGGTCGAGCGCTCCGTGATTCCGTACATCCCCTTTGACGAGTTCTTTGAGCATCCCGACAACGGGTACGTCGTCCCCAAGGACGTCCTGGCCCGGATCCCGAGCGGCACGATCTTTAGCATCGTCCGCACGCGCTTTCACGCGAGCGACAAGGTCGGGACCGAGCTCTCGGTCTGGCACCAGGGCCTGCTCATCCGCAAGAACGGCCAGCTCATCGTGCGCCATGCGACTTTCTTGGGCGCCGGAAGAGTGATGGAGACCTCGGCGGTGGATTTTTTGCTCTCGGAGTATCTCCGAAAGATCAACGTGGGCAGCCGGGACCACGGAATCAATCTGCTACAGATCACCGGCCCGGTCGCGCGCTAGCTACTTGCCGACGGCCTGAAGAATCAGCTCATGCGTCGGCGCTTGAGTGACGAGCGCCTTGGCCACGCGGAGCGCACATTTACCCTCGATCTCATCGGCGTTGGTCCAGCAGTGACCTGAACAGTAGCCATACTCATGGCGGCGGGCGTAGTCCCAGCACTTGCTCGAGATCTCAGAGGACCACGGCGTGTCCCACGCGTCGACCGCGGCGCTCATGCAACCCCCCTCGTCGTCGTACGAGAGATCATGGCATGCGCGGACCGAAAGACGGGCGCGGACGCGCATCTCATCCGTGGGCTCGCCCTTGGAGTCCAGAAGGCCGTCTGAGCGCAAGGCCAGAAACTCCGGAAGCATCTGGGAGGCGCAGTCGGACCAGGCGCCGTAGTAGTAAGAGGTGTTGTTCAGGGCAAACGAGCACGCCTCCCGGGTGAGTTTACGGAGATTGTCCGGGATCACCCTCGCCGCCCAGGTCTCGCCGCAAGAGCGGTAGTCGCCGCCCCCGTGGATGAGCTGGGTGCAGACCTTGTACGCCGGCTCCCAGGTGCGGATCGGGTCAAAGCTCTCGGCGGGAGTGTCGAGCTGAAACTCGGGCTCATTCCGGATGAGCTCGAGCCCCTTCTGCATGCACTCGCGGTGGTCGAACTCACGGACGACTCCGATGGGGTTGCAGGCGCTGTAGACCATGGAGACCAGGGGCCTCGTGGTCATGAGGCCGGTCTCGTTGAGACAGGTTTCTTCGTAGCTCGAGCTCTCCGCCGCGCAGAGGGCGGCGAGATGCTGGGGATTGGAGGCCACGTTCTCGGCGATGTCCACCACCTGGGAGAGGGTCTTCTGCACCTGTTCGTAATCGGGAGCCGCGCCGGCCAAAGTCCGGGCCAGCTCATCGAGCGGAGAGAGCTCCTTGACCGCCCAGGTGATGGGGCTCGCCCAGTTCTTGGTCCAGAAATGGGCGAGGTAGCCCGAGTGCACGAGGTAGGAGCGGAGGGCCCAACGCCAATGGGCGAGCAGATAGCGGCCCTTGGCGGGCGTCTTCTTTCCACCAAACGAGCGGCGGTCCATGTACGTCAGCCGCTCGCCGCGCTGGGCCTCGGCGTAGGCTGAGCCAGTGCTCACCTGAAAAAAAGCGTCGCCCTGGCTCTTGAGCTTCTTGGCGAGCGTGAGGTCTCCGTCGACCAGGCAGACTTTTTCCTGCTCGAGCGAGTCGCGGATCGCGGCGCCGAGCTCCGGCCGTGCGGCCTCGAGGTCAGCGAGGGATTGGGAGAACGCCGGGTAGGTCCCGAACCACTCGCCGACGGTGAACGGGCGGGCACCGGCGATCCAGTCCCAACCCTCTTTCTCATGTTCGGGCGAGCGGCAGCGGGTGCCCCAGCGAGCGTCCGCCGCCTGGGCCCAAGCCACCGCCTGCTGCTGAATGACGACGGAGCCCTGGGCCGGCGCCCAGAGCACGAGCGCGCCCAGCAAACTGAGAAGGGTTCTTTCCAAACGCACCATGGCCATCCTCGCCGGGGCGCCATGGAGCAAGGGGCATGCCCGGAATCGACCGATAACACCTTGAATTTACTGGTGTTATAATGCCCCGGCTGTTTAAGAACTGGTCAGAAGGGGAGCCAGGCGCCGGCCACTTGGGCATGCACGCCACTCTTTGGGTTCTCGCAGTCGGCCTTGGCCGACGCGAGAT
Source organism: Bdellovibrionota bacterium (assembly GCA_035495495.1). GTDB lineage: Bacteria > Bdellovibrionota > UBA1018 > UBA1018 > JADZFF01 > JADZFF01. The sequence goes on along the minus strand of DATJFU010000220.1, from coordinate 243 downwards.
CCACCTTGTTGGCGGGATAGTAATAGAGAAGGTAGGACCCCGCCTTGCCCTCGAGAATCGAGCAGCGCCCAAAGGCGTTGGAGCGGGGGCAGCCCGCCATGGCCATGAACTTGCCCTTCAAGAGGCGGCAGGCAAACTGGTCGGCCTGATTGCTCTTGGTCGCGGCGTCGGCGGGCTCCGAAAACGCGTAGCAGAGCCCCACCGAGGTCGAGGCGTCGCACATGGACGGCGACGGAACCGGAT
>DATJFU010000219.1:0-7980 GCA_035495495.1 Bdellovibrionota bacterium | reverse complement strand
GCTGCGTCACCCACTACAATAGCTGCACGCACCCCGAGACCCAGTGCTACGAATATCTGGCCTACACGACGCCCGCTACGCTGCGCCTGAGCTTTGACCCGGCCGCGACCCTGCTGCCCGGCGAGCAAGAGAAGATCAAGGTGCGTGTCGACGGCCGCGGCGCCGAGAAGACCCTCAAGGTCGACATCGACGGCGCCCGCCACGTCTACAGCTACCCCGAGACGATGGACGTCTACGTCGGTAACCAGACCGCAGTCGTTCAAGACGTTGAGGTCAAACTCGTCAACGACGTCCAGGTCCGTCCGGCCAACAACGTGACCATCGCGTCGGCCCGGTACCTCGACGACAAGACCCTGCAGATCCAGCTGCAAGACCCGTGGGCGAACGCGCAAGAGATCGTGTCCAGCGTCTACCGCCTCCGCGTCAGCCGCGGCCTGCGAGAGTACGTCGACGTGCAGCTCCCGACCACGGCGCTGACCCGTCAGCCCGACGGCACCTGGGTGGCCATCATCCGCCAGGGCGACGCGGGTTGGAACCGTCCGCCCTCCGCGGCCGGTGGCGACTCGTTCCGCCTCACCTACCAGGTGGAGCGGAAGTCGGCTCTCTTCCAAGACACCCTGTCGGAGAAAAAGAGCACGAAGTTCCAGAAGTAAGTGGAGAGCCTGACGGCTCGACACACACCCCGAGGGCCGGTTCCGAAAGGGATCGGCCCTCTTTCTTTTGGGCCCTTTTCAGCGGCCTAGAGCTTGAGCCAGCGGTCCAGGACTTGGTCGCGGCCGTAGATGTCCTTGCGGAACTGCACCCCGCCGTCGCGGTCGGCCCAGGCGGTGAGGTAGACGACGTAGACGTCGACCTCTTCACGGATCCGGTTCTCCCAGGTCTCGCCCGAGTCCAGACGGGTTTGGATTTCTTGCCAGGCCTCCTCGGCCTTGGCCTTGCGCCGGGCGATGTCATCGGGATCAAAGCCGGGCAGGCCGTCCGGCGGTACACCCCGGTCCACCATGAAGATCTCGTGGGCCAGGGTCATGGCGCGCTGAACGCGCAGACACCCGGAGCTCTGGCGCTTGTCCCGGCCCTTGAAGAGCTTTCTGTCGGGGGAGTCGTGCAGGTAGACGTCAAACGGGTTGGGAAAGAGAATCTTGACCTTGCCCAGGGGATTGCGCGGCCCGGCCTCCTGCCTGAAGAGCACCTTGTAGTTGTCGATGACCTGGGGGTCCCAATCGATCTCTTCGGGTGGAATCTCGGCCCATTCGCCCCCGGTCTTCTTCACCGCCACGATCCCCCGCTTCTTGAGGATCTCGGGGTCCCTCTTGACGGCTTTCTCGAGGTCCCGGTGCACGATGCTCGCGGGGACCGTCCACGTGGGATTGAAGACGAGGGAACCCACGCGGCTCGCAAAGACGGGCGTGCGCATGTAGTCCTTGCCCACCAGCACCTGGGAGTACATCCGCTCCTTGCCCGAATCGATCAGGCTCAAGGAGTAGTCCGCGATGTTGACCACGACGTAGTGCTCACCCAGGCTCCGCGGCAACCACCGCCAGCGTTCCAGATTGAGTTCCAGGGCCCGAACCCGCTCCCAGAGCGAGATCTGCAGGGCCTCGCGCGTTTCGGCCCTCAAGATTCCGTCGGGGGTCAGGCCGTGCCGTTTCTGAAAATGCTTGATGCCCTCGGTGAGAACGACGGTCGGGTCGCTCACCGCCAAGCCGGGCACGCCCTCCTGCAGATCACCCAGATGACGGAGGAGGGCGGCGAGACGGCGCGCGGCGGGCCCGGTGGGCTCAACGGTCGCCCTTTCTGAGAGAAACGAGAGGCCCTTGCCCTTCCACCCCTTGGCCAGCTCGCGGTACTTCTTGAGCGCGTCCTTGAGCCGTTGATAGGCAGGGTGCTGGGGCTCGAGCAGGTCCATGACGTCCGAGATCCGCGTGGGCCACTCGTCCGCGACGGAGAGCAGCTCATCGCGGGTCTTGCGCACGACCCGCATCGTCCACTCGGGATCCATCAGGTCCGGATCGACCCGTCCCCACATGAGATCGCTCGCCAGCTGCAGGAGGCCGTCGGTCAGCGTGATCTCAAAGCGCGCCACCGCCGCCACATCGAGACCGCCGTAGGGATCCTTGTCCGGATCGGGTGGAACGGCGCTCGTACGCGGAGTGATGCGTCCCAGGAGCTCACGGAGATCCTTGAGGCGGTAGAGCCGGGGATCGAGCCCGTGGTCGCGCGCGCCCTCGAGCTTTGCGATGGCGATGCGCCCCGCCCCGGTCAGAAGCCCCCCCTGGATCCAGATCGGGGCATAGGCCCGCTTGCGGTAAAGGTCGGTGATGGCCTCGGGCTGGTGAAACCGCCGCCGCACCGGAAGCGACCAGCGGTTGCGCGCCCCCATCTCGGGAGAGGCCTGGCCCGACCATTGCACAAAAAGCTGGATCGAACGCGAGACCGCGTCCTGCCGCCGCTCGGCGAGCTGCTGTTCGGGCGATTTGGGACTGAAGATGGCGCAGCCGCTCACGGTGGCCAGGGCGAGGGCGCTAAGAAGGACGCGCCCCGCGCGTCCGGCAGACAGCCGCCTCACTTATAGGACCAGGTGGTTCCTTGGGGGCCGTCCTTGAGGACCACGCCGCGGGCGAGGAGGTCGTCCCGGATGCGGTCGGACTCGGCGAAGTTCTTGGCGGCCCGGGCGGCCTTGCGGCTCGCGATCAACGACTCGATCTCTTCAGCCGTGGGCGCACCGCCAGAGGACGCGCCGGTCCTCGCCGCGCGGATGGACGCCAGCTCGGCGAGAAACTTTTCGGGGTCCTGCCGGCCGGCCCCGATCACCGAACCGATGCCGTCCTCGATCACACGGACGAACTCACCCGCGCCCAGCGCGGCGGCGGGCGTCGACATCTTCTTGGGATCCGAGACGAGGCGGTTAAAGTGCCGGATCAACGTAAAGAGGGCGCCGAGCGCGCCCGCCGTGTTGAAGTCGTTGTAGTAGCAAGCGTCGATCTCGGCCGCAGTCTTGGCGCAATCGGCGGCGAACTCGCCCCACGCGCTCTCGGCCATGGGGTCCACGCCGCCGAACTTGCGGCTCAGGATGGCTTTGGCCGCGGCCTTGGCCTCGTAGATGCGCTGCAGGTTCTGCAGGGAGCCGTCCACGCTTTCGTCGGTGAACTCGATGATGGAGCGGTAGTGCACCGACAGCATCATGTAGCGAGCGACCTCGCCCCCGTACTTGGCGAGAAAGTCGCGGGCGAGCAGAAAGTTGCCCAAGGACTTGGACATCTTCTCTTTGTTCACGTTGATGTGCTTGTGGTGCACCCAGTAGCGCACGAACGGGTGGTGGCCCGAGGCCGCCTCGGACTGCGCGATCTCGTTCTCATGGTGCGGAAAGATGAGGTCCTCGCCGCCGTGGTGCACGTCGATCTCATCGCCGATCCACCGGGTCGACATGGCGGAGCACTCGATGTGCCAGCCGGGCCGGCCCTTGCCCCACGGCGAGTCCCAGGAGGGCTCGCCGGGCTTGGCGCCTTTCCACAGGGCAAAGTCCAGGGCGTTGCGCTTGGCCTCGTTCACCTCGACCCGCGCGCCGGCCATCAGGTCGTCGAGGGGCTTGCCCGAGAGCTGGCCGTAGGTCTTGAACTTCTCGATGGAGTAAAAGACGTCGCCGCCCGACACGTAGGCCGTGCCGTTGTCGATCAGCTTCTGGATGATCGTGAGCATCTGGGGCACGTGCTCGGTGGCCAGGGGTTTATGGGTCGGGTTGGACATGCCGGCCAGGGCGTAGTCCTTTTCGACCTCCTGGGTGTACTTGCGCGCGAGAGCGGTGGAATCCATTCCCTCTTCGGCGGCCTTCTTGATGATCTTGTCGTCCACGTCCGTGTAGTTGCGGACGTAGTTCACGTCATAGCCGGCGCGGACGAACACCTTGTAGGCCAGGTCGGCCACGAGGGCCGCCCGCAGGTTACCGATGTGGATGAGGTTGTAGACCGTCGGTCCGCACGAGTAGAAGCTGAGCTTGCCCGGGACCTTCGTCTCGAGACGCACCTTTTTGCCCTTGAGCGTGTCGGTGAGCCAGATCTCCGGCAGCGCTTTGGACATGGTGTTTTAGGCTTGTAGCCCCAGACTGCGTTTAACCGCCGCCACCTTTTTCAAGGCGCCCTCCCGCCCGAGCAGGGGCAGGATGATCTTGAGTTCGGGGCCATGGGCCTGGCCTGAGGCGGCCACCCGGATGGGCATAAAGAGAAGTTTACCCTTGGACCCCGTCTTGGCGGCAACTTCCTTCTGGATGTCGGCCACGTCCTGCTCGGTGAGCCCCTCACCCCGTGCCTTGAGGGCGTCCTCAAAGGCCGTCACGACGCCGGCCGCGGTGGGCTGCGCCATGACCTCACGGGCCTGGGGATCCAACTCCAATTCGCCCCCGAACAGAAACGCCGCCGCCTTGGGCAGCTCGCTCAAAAGACTGACGCCCCCGCGGACCGCGTCCACCACGGAGACGTACCAGGACTCGGGATGCTGCTTCAAACCCTCGGTCACCGCGGGGATTTCGCAGGACTCGAAGTAAGTACGCGCGAGGCGCGCGGCCTCCTCCTTGGGCATGGCCTTGATGTAGTACCCGTTCATCCACAGCAGCTTCTGCATATCGAAGACGGCCGCGGCCTTCTGCAGGCCGTCGAGGGAGAAGGTCTTGATGAGCTCGGCGCGCGAGAGCACCTCGGGGTGTCCACTAGCGGGCTTGAGCTCGGCCGGCGGCCACCAGCCCAGGAGTGAGAGAAAATTGAGCATCGCGTCCGGCAAGAACCCCTTGGCCAGGTAGTCGTGGGTCGAGGTGTCGCCGTTGCGCTTGGACAGCTTCTGGCGGTCCGACCCGAGCACCATCGCCATGTGGGCAAAGATCGGCACCGGAAAGCCCATGGCCTCAAACAGCATGATCTGCTTGGGCGTGTTGGCCAGGTGTTCTTCGGCGCGCAGCACGTGGCTGATCTTCATGAGGGCGTCGTCGACGACGACGGCAAAGTTGTAGACGGGCATGCCTAAGCCCTCGCCCATGCCCTTTTCTTCGGGCGTGGGGGTCCGGGTGATCATGAAGTCGCCGATGGTCCCGGCCTTGAACGTCACGGTACCGCGGACGCCATCCTCGAACACGATGTCCTTGTCGGTGGCGATGAACCGGATGCCCGCCTTCTCGCCGGCGGCGAGGCGGGCGTCGGCTTGCGCGCGGGTCTGCTTGCGGCAGGTTCCATCGTACAGGGGCTGCTTACCCATTTTGAGGGCCACCTCGCGCTTGCGGGTGATCTCGTCGTCCGTGCAGAAGCAGTAAAAGGCCTTGCCCTCGTCCAGGAGGCGGCGCGCGTATTCGGCGTAGGTGCCCATGCGCTCGCTCTGGCGGTACGGACCGTAGGGACCCGGCTTGTCCGGACCCTCGTCGTAATCGATGAAGAGGCCGTGGATGTCTTCCATCATGAGGCGCTCGCTCTCCCGGGTGGAGCGCTTCTGGTCGGTGTCCTCGATGCGGAGAATCATCTTTCCGCCCTGGTTGCGGGCGTAGAGCCAGTTAAAGAGAAGGGTGCGGACCCCGCCCACATGCAGGTACCCGGTGGGGCTGGGGGCAAAGCGGACTCTCACTTGGGGATTGGCCATGATCGTGCTCCGGGAGCAGAGATCAGGACGCGAAAATGGTCTGGATCTCTTGCTCGATCGTCTCTTCCTTGGTCTGCCGAGCCAAGGAAAGTTCTTTTACCAGCAAGTGCTTAGCCTGATCGAGCATTTTACGCTCGCCAAAAGACAGGTCCTTGCTGTGACGAAGGAGAAAGAGGTTACGGAGGACTTCGGCGATCTCGTACACGGAGCCGGTTTTGATCTTTTCCATGTACTCGCGGTAGCGCCGGTTCCAGGTGGTCTGGTCGATCTTGACGTCGCGATTCTTGAGGATGGAATACACGCGCTTCACGTCCTTGTCGGAAATGATGCTGCGGAGCCCCACGGCCTCGGCGTTGTCCGTCGGGACCATGATGGTCATCTGGTTATCGACGACCTGGAGCACGTAGAAGGACTTCTTCCGTCCTCCGACTTCCCGCTCCTCGATGCGCTTTACCACCGTCACGCCGTGGGCGGGGTAAACCGCGTTGTCACCGACCTTGAACATTGGACAAGCCTCCAACGCCTAGAACCACTGGTACTGAAATCTGTTCCTTAAACCGCGTGCACACTAACATATCTCAGGACCTGCGTCAAACCTGACAGAGGCTTCTGGATATTAGCTAAGTGCCGGAAACGTAAGGCAAAGCCTGGGTCCAGAACGGCCCCAGACCCCTACCCCTTTAAAATATCAAAGGGATACTCGCCCAGTTCGTACAGGATTTCGGCCGCCTTTTTCATGGGCTCGTCCGCATTGCGGACCATGCCCTTGAAGTTCCCCCTCACCCGCCGTCCGGCCTGGTGGAAGAAGGATTCGGTCAGGCTCATCTCCAGGGCGCACTTCTCGACGTCCCCGCCGACTTCTTCCAGGCGGCGAGAAACCCGAGAAAGAATGGCGACCATGGCGAAGTAGTCGATCGCCACGTCGGCAAAACGCTTCTGCGCGAGCTGCATCAGGTGAATCTTGGGACCGTGGCGGCGCAAGGATTGTTCAACCTGATTGGCCAGCTCCACGGCGGATTCCTCCAAGAAGGCCGCGTGCTTTTTGAGCGCCGGGTGGGGCTTGGTAAAGGTCACGCCCATCACGCTGCGCTTGATCTTGCGGACGGCAAAGTCCCCGACGGGGCCCAGGCCCTGGAGGGGGTACTTGATGGCCTTGGCGAGGCCGGCGAGCTCCTCGCCGGGACCCTGCATGCCCGAAAGGGCCACGAAGCAGCGGAGAATCTCGTTGGTGCCCTCGAAGATCCGGTTGATGCGGGCGTCCCGGAGCCACCGCTCGTAGGGGTACTCTTTCATGTAGCCGGCTCCGCCCCAGATCTGGAGGTTCTCGTCGGCGCACTCCCAGAGGGTCTCGGTCGCGAAGATTTTTGAGGCCGCGCTCTCCATCGAATAGTCGACGTCGCCCCGGTCGATCAGAGCGGCGGTCAGAAACGCCATGCTCTCGGCGGCGAACGTGTTGACGGCCATCTGGGCGATCTTTTCTTTGATCAGGCCAAACTCGCCGATCTTTTTCTGAAACTGCACCCGCTCGTTGGCGTGCTCGATCGAGGCTTTGATGCAGTTCTTGGCGCCGCCGACGCAGCCCGCGGCGAGGCCCAGGCGACCGTGGTTGAGCACCCCCATGGCGACCTTGAAGCCCTTGCCCTCTTCACCGATCAGGTTTTCTTTGGGGACTTTGACCTTGTCGAAGTGAACCGCGTTGGTCCAAGACGCGCGAATGCCCAGCTTGTGCTCCGAAGGCCCGGTCGTCACGCCCTCGGAGGGCATCTCGACCATGAAACAGGTGACCTTTTCTTTCTTCTCACCCTTCTCCATGACGGGCGTCTTGGCAAAAACGGTGTAGAAAGTCGCGATTCCACCGTTGGTGATCCAGAGCTTGCTGCCCGTCAGGATGTAGTGGGATCCGTCGGCCGAGGGCGTGGCCGTGGTCTGGATCGAGGCGGCGTCCGAACCGCTCCCGGGCTCGGTCAGGCAGTAGGCGGCGATGAGCTGGCCGCTCGCGAGGCGGGGAAGAAACTTTGCTTTCTGCTCGGGCGTCCCGAAGAGGAGCAGCGCCTTGTAGCCGATGCTCTGGTGGGCGCCGAGGGTGACGGCCAGCGCGCCGTCGTGGCGGGCGACCTCCTGCATGATCCGGCCGTAGCCGCGCTGCGGGAGTCCCAGACCGCCCAGGTCCTCGGGCACCGCAAGGCCCATGAGGCCGAGCTCGGCCATGTAGGAGACGATCTCCCGTGGCATCTCGCCCTTGGCGTCCCATTCGGCGGACTTCACCTGATCGCGCGCGAATTTCTCGATCGTGTCCACGATCATGCCGACGGTCTCGGCCACCTCGGGCTGGAGTTTCGGGTAAGGAAACACGAGGTCCTCGCGGAT
>DATJFU010000218.1:0-3663 GCA_035495495.1 Bdellovibrionota bacterium | reverse complement strand
CTGGAGCCGTACGTGCGCTGGTACCCCATCTCGAAGGCCGGCATGTTCAAGACCGCCGCCATCGGTATGGAGTTCGCCGCGACTCTTTACTGAGTCGTAGGCTGACAAGATAAAGGACCCGCTCTGCGGGTCCGGCAGACAGAGACGGCCCCCTTCGACCCGGTAAAACGGGTGGGAGGGGGCCGTCGCCGTTTCTGGGCTTTCGGGGTTATACTTGAGGGATGGATCCCGCCGCGCCCGGCTCAGGATGGTTCGTGGACGTGAACGGCCGCAAGATCGGCCCCTTCACCACCGACGAGGTGCGGGGCCTCTATCGCGACGGCGAGATCCCCAAAGGAACCCAGATCACGGCCGAGCACCTGGCGGGCCTCTGGCTTCCCGTCGAAGACGCGCTCGAGCCAAAGACTCCCGCGACCTCCGCGCCTCCTCTCGTCACCGAAGCCATGCCGGCGGACGCCTTCATCGCGGACGAGCCCACGCAGTCGAATGAGCCCGTGACCGCCGAGATCGAGCGGCCTGAGCCCACCTTGGCTCTTGAACCCGAGGCGCCGAAGGCGGCTCCGGCCCCGACACCGGCCCCGACACCGACACCGACTCCAACGCCCACGACCGGCACGGGCGCGGTGGCCGCCGGCCCAGCGACGACCGCGCGCAAACCCTTCAGGCCCCCGCCGCGTCCGGAGAATCTTGACCCGCCCGTGCGGAGCCACGGCCTCATCCGGCCCGTGCGCGCGGCCCATAAACCGGCGCCCCATGCCACGGCCGCCATTCACGACGGGCCGGGCGGGGGAACGGAGTCGCATCCTCCGATGGACGTCTCCGTGCAGGACGCCCCGACGGACCCCGGTCTTTCGGCGGGAGCTCCGACCGATGCTCCCGATGGCGCCGACGAGGCGGACCTGATCCGTGAGCTTCAAGAAGCGCTCCTCGTCGCCAAGAAGAAGAACGCGGCCCGCGAGGCCTCGTCCGAGAAGACAAACCCGCTCATGGAGCGCCCCAAGGATTGGAAGCAGCAGCTCCGGGAGCTCGCCGGCGACCGCAAGATCCAGATGGCCGCGGGCGTGGGCATCGTCGCCCTGATCTCCGGGATCCTCGTGGCCAGGTGGTGGTCGGGCCGCTCGACGACTCCGGCCGTTCAAGAACCCCCGCGCAGGCGGGTGATCACCGAACCGCGGCCCCCCGAGCCCGCGCCGCCCCCGGCGCCCGCGCCGGGCAATCCGCAGGCGGTGCCGGCGCCCAGCCCCGGCGCTCCTGCTCCGGGCAACGTGGTGCCGCCGCCACGGTCGTTTCCACCCCAGCCCCGGCGCATGGATACCGGGGGCGCCGAGAACCCCCAGATCCCTCCGCCGGCCGACCCCCGGCAGGCCAATCCTTTTGAGGCGGTGCCGCCCCCGCCGGCCGTCCCGCCCGCGGACCTCGAAGACGACGACGATGACGACGAGGGTCTGGTGCAGCCGGGGGTCCCCCCGGCCGGGGCCGGGGACGACGCACCGCTACCGCAGTCGGACTGACAAAGTCACCTAACCCCTTGACGCACCTGCGTTCCGTTGGCTAGCGTCCGGGGGAATGCCACGTCAGCGGGGTCGATTCATCACCTTTGAGGGCACCGAGGGCGCGGGCAAATCCACCCTCATGACCAAAGTCCGGGAGCGTCTCGAGGCGCGGGGGCTCACGCCCGTCGTGACCCGCGAGCCGGGCGGCTCTCCCCTCGCCGAGCGCCTCCGCGAGCTCATCTTGGGTCAGGCCATGGCCCCCACGGCCGAGCTCTTTCTCTACGAGGCGTCGCGCGCCGAGCACCTGGACAAAACGGTGCTGCCCGCGCTCGATGAGGGCCGCTGGGTGCTTTGCGACCGCTTCACCGACTCTTCCCTGGCCTACCAGGGCGGGGCGAGGGGCCTGCCGTGGAAGGACGTCAAGGCGGCCAACCGCCTCGCCACCGGGGGCCTGGACCCCGATCTCACGGTGTTTCTGGACGTGGACCCCGAAGTGGGGTTGAAACGGACGACGGACCCCAATCGTTTTGAGCGTGAGGGCCTCGAGTTCCACCAAAAGGTCCGCAAGGGTTTTGCCCGGGCGGGGCGCGAGGCGGGACGGCGCTGGCTCAAGCTCAAGGTGGCCGGCGCCACCCCCGAGGGTCTGGCCGACAAGGTTCTCAGCGAACTGGAGAAGAGGCGATGGCTGGCAAGGGCGTGAAAGAAGCCAAGGCGAAGGCGGAGGGAGAATCCGTTCTTCCGCTCCCCGCGGCTTTGCTCGGGGACCATCTCCCCACGCTCCAAAAGCCCATGGAGCACTGGGCATCCACGGGCCGCGTCGCCCCCGTGCTGCTCGTGACCGGGCCCGAGGGCTCCGGCAAGCGCGCCATCTGCCATTACCTGGCCCAGTGGCTGCTCTGCGAGCGGAGCCCCTTTGCCGGCGAATCCTCTACGCCTTCTGAAGAAGAAGACGGCGGTGGAATGTTGGACATGTTCGGTGGCCCTCCGACCGCCGCCGCTCCCGCCACGCCAGCGGCCCCTCTGATGGCGCCTTGCGGAGAGTGCACGAGCTGCCGCCGCGCCGTGGACGGCAATTGGATCGACTTTCGCGAGATCTCACCCGAGGCCACCGACGACGGACGCCCCGGCAGCCTCAAGATCGAGCAGTTCAGGGACCTCAAGGCCTCCCAGGGTTTTGGCGCCCACCAGGGCGCGTTTCGCATCACCCTCATCCGCGACGCCGACCGCATGACGGTTCAGGCGGCCAACTCCCTGCTCAAGCTCCTCGAGGAACCGCCTCCCGGCTGGATTTTGCTTCTGACCGCGGCCGACGCATCCCTGCTCCTGCCGACGCTCATCTCCCGCTGTCAGCGGATTCGCCTGAGCCCACTCACCGAGCAGACGCTCTTGACGTTGCTCGCGAGCAAGGGCGTTCCGGACGGCCGCCGCCAGATCTGCGCCAAGCTCGCCAAGGGGAGCTGGGGGCGGGCACTGGCGCTCGCGACCGATGAGATCTGGGAACGCCGTGGAAAGCTGTTTCGCTTCTTCAAAGAGCCCCAGAGCGAGCTCAACGACCTCGTGGACTGGGCGGCGTCCGAGCCCTCGCACTTCACGCTTCTCATGGATCAGATGGAGCAGGCCCTCTGCGACCTCATCGCCTGGAGCCTCGCCGCGATCGACGGGCGCGCGGCCAATTACCTCTGGCAGAACTCCGACCAGGAGCTCGCCCTCAAGCGCCATGCCGAGGCCGCCGCGGCTTCATTGGGCGGCCCCCAAGGCGCCAAGGAGTTCTGGCTCGGGTGCTTTGATTCGCTCTCGGAGATCAGGCGTCGTTCGAACGCGCCTTTGAACCGCAAGCTCCTCGCGCAGCAGCTGCTCTTTCCGTGGATGGAGCTCTAGGTGATCCGGCTCACGAACGTCGGCAAGAACTTTGACGGGCAATGGATCTTCAGGGGTCTCAACGTCGAGATTTCGGCCGGCGAGTCCGTGGCCTTTGTCGGCCCCTCGGGCGGGGGCAAGAGCGTGCTCATGAAGATCATGGCGGGTCTGTTTCCGCCGGACGAGGGCACGGTCGAAATCGCGACCGAGGACCGGGGCATGCTCTTTCAGAAGAACGCCCTCTTCGACTCCTTTACCGTGATCGAGAACCTTCTTTTTCCGCTCCGCGAGCGCAAGGGCATGGAAGGCCCGG
>DATJFU010000217.1:0-10295 GCA_035495495.1 Bdellovibrionota bacterium | reverse complement strand
GCGCGTCTTTGGCCACAAGAAGGCCAAGGAGCTCAGCGACGAGGACCTTTCGATCCGTCTGCTCGAGCTGGAGACCAAGGGCTTGGTCCTCGAGATCCCGGCCAACTCCTGCTCCAAGGGCCACCGCCTGAGACTCGAGCTCAAGACCAAGAGCGGATCCAAGGAGGTGCCCTTTGAGGCCCTCGCCCAGGTCGAGACCTGGGAGCGGATGGAAAACGGCAAGGAGCGGATCTCGGTCCGTTTTCTCAAGTACGACCAAGAAGTTTGGGATGAGCTGACCCGGCTGTTCTCCCGGCGGCAGGACGACATCCTCGAGTTCTTCAGGGCCGTGAAGGGAGAATGAGCCTTGGCCACCTCCACCGAGCGCAACGCCAAGGTCTTTGCGACGTTCATCGCGGATAAGAAGGTGCTCGTGGCGGACCCGGGCTCCGCAGCGCGCGCGGGCCTGGCCAAGGCCATCGTCGATCTCGGCGCCAAGACGCAGAACGTGCTGATGGCCAAGAACTACGACGACGCCAAGAAGATCATCACCGAGCAAAAGCCGCATCTCGTGCTGACCGAGTTCGAGCTCGGCAGGAGCAGCGGGCTCAACCTGCTCCAGGAGCAGCGGGCGCAGTACCCCGAGTCAGTGAAGTCCCTCTTTATCCTGGTGACCTCAAACACCTCGCAGAGCGCGGTGGCCCAGGCGGCGGAAGAAGACGTCGATACCTTCGTGCTCAAGCCCTACACCCTGGACGTCCTCAGGGCGTCGGTGCTCCGGGCGGCGGCGGCCAAGCTGCAGCCGAGCGAGTACGCGCGGGCCATCGAAGAAGGCAAGAAGCTCCTCTTTGAGGGCAAAGTGGACGAGGCGCTGGAGCTATTCAAGAAAGCGCAGAAGCTGGACCCCAAACCCGCGCTGGCCTTTTTCTACCACGGTCAGGCGCAGCTCATGAAGAAGTCGCTGGACGAAGCCCAGACCGATTTCATGCGCGGGCTCAACCACAACAAGATCCACTACAAGTGCATGGTCGGTCTCTATGACATCCTCATGGAGAAAAAGAACTATCCCGAGGCCTACGACGTAGTGAAGCGGATCTCCCGCTACTTTCCGGCCAATCCCAAGCGCATGACCCAGGTTCTCCGGCTCGCGGTCATGACCAAGAGCTATGAGGACGTCGAGCGCTATTACCAAGTCTTCACCAACCTCGACCAGCGCAACGAAGAGCTCATCCGTTACGTCTGCGCGGCGCTCGTGACCTGCGGCCGCTACTACCTTCAGACCAACGTCTCGAGTCGCGCCATCGCGCTCTTTACCAAGGCGGCGACCACGGGCATCGGCCGCGTCGGCATCTTGCGCGAGATCATCGGCGTGCTTCTCGAGAACGGGCTCGATGGGCCCGCGGGGGAGTTTCTCAAGCGGTTTCCGGCCGACACACAGAGCGGACCCGATTACCAGGCGATGGAATACGCCGTGCTCGACGCGAAAATGGACGCCGCCTCGTCCGTCGACAAGGGCCGAAAAATCATGGCCAAGGGCATCGCCGACCCGATCATCCACCAGATTCTGGCTTTCAGGTCCAGGCAGGCGGGGCTCACGGAGAACGCCGACCAGCTGGTGGCCGACGGCAGCAAGCGCTGGCCTGCGTCCGCCGAGGCGTTGGGCTCCGGAGCGCATCCTTTTCTGAACAAAGCCAAGACCAAGGGGCGCGCGTCTTAGGCTCTAGATGTCGCTCGTGAGCACGAAGCGCCAATCACAGTCGTCCATGCGGTGTTGAATCACGGTGGCCGTTGCCGATGGGATGACCCCGGCGGCGGCGAGCTCGAGCGCCAGTCCGTCTCCCTCCGGAACACAGAACATGTGGACCGAGCCCCCGATGGGATCCCGTCCGCCCGCCTCGGCACAGGGCCCAAATTGAACGTGCAAAAGAGGCATGCGTCTTTGCGTGCTTTCGAGAATCAGGTCCTTCTTGCCCTCGAGTGAGAGAAACGAGATCGGGCCCCGATGACGCTCGACCAGCCCGCGGTGGCTGGCCATCTGTCCCGCGTCCATGGAGTAGAGATTGAGCTGGCAGCCCACCGACGATCTCGCCCATCTGAACCGCCCGATGAGTTTGACGATCCGGTTGGGTCCGTTGGCCGGGTTCATGGTGATCGCGTAACCCCGGGGACAGCGCAGGTAGTTGTGCGGAAACGCGCGGGTCAGCATCCGCAAGGGGATATGGCTACCCCGATGATCGGGCCGCACCTTGAGGTCACCGAGGTACCAGGTGCGCTTGGGGCGTCCGCCGGACCTGAAGGGAACTCGACGGATCATTCCAGCACCGACCGCGACGATCTCACCACCACGTTCGGCCGCGTAGTAGTGCAGGTCCCCGAGGCGGCGAAAGAACGCGAAGTAGTCCGCTCCATGGTCGAGTTTAAATGTATCGGAGCCGAGGGGATACCGGGCGTCGGCCTCGAGGGCCGCGACGCCAGCCTGCCACCTGGATTCAGCGGCCGGCTTTATTCTGAAGATTCGCATGGGATTCGTTCCGCGAGCGGCGGCTTCGGCCCGCGTAAAGACCGGCGTACAAGCCCGAAAATAGACTGACTCCTAGTCTGAGTCCGCGTTCGACATGGGGGCGCTTGGCGCGGTCACTCCAGGCGACGTCGACCACCTTAAAAAAGTCCTCGGCGTGCCGGACGTCAAGCTCTTCGTGGAGGTCGTAATGGATCATGGCGTCGGGCGCGATCCAGCCCCGGGCCACCGTCCCCTGCCCGATGGCCGCTGAGATCCCACTGAACATCGCTTCGATCATGCCCATCACCGCGGCGCCCACCGCATGGTCGTCCGTCGCGCAGATCGCCGAGAGGGCGGCATTAAACGCCTTAACCTCCGGCCAAACCGGGCGCCTGAGAACCTCGCGCCCCTCAGGTCCGCCGATACGCCTGATGAACTCCAGAAAGGTGGCGCGGTGGGATTTAGTGATATCGCCCTCGCCGCCCTCTTCAGCCACGTTGCGAAGGATCCCTTCTCGCAGTGACTCATCGTGGATCCGCGCGGCAAGCACGGCCATGGGCGACGCAAAGAATGCCACGGCTGAGTAGAACTGGACCTGGGTCTCAATGAACTCTTCGTGGCTCATCGTCCCATCGCGGAGCGCTTTGAGAAACGGCAGGTTCATATGATCCGACTCCGCGAGGATCTCACGGACCAGATCGCGCAAGGGCTGGATCACCGCCGAACCCCCACACTCAGACTCGAGTAAAACAGGCTGCGGTCGGCCGCATGGAGGCGGGCCGCGAGGTCATCGTCGAACCGGAACTCAGGCGCGAACGCGGCCCTGAAGTCCCTCGAGTGATTGAGCTGCCTAAAGACCACCGAGGCCCCCGGCCGCGTCTCGGCGGCCAGACGCCGGACCAGGGCGACGATCTCGGCGTCGGAGCTCCAGTCAAAGATGTTGGACAGGCCGACCACGTCAAAAGGGGCGAGATCGGCGATCGCGTCCATCTTGCCGTGGATGTACTTGAGCTTTACGTCGGCGGGAGGCTCGATCAGATACGGCGGCAGAAAGGGCACCAGGTACTTGCCCAAGAAAAAGTGATGCAGGAACGGATTGGCGTGCGATCCGGGCGCGAGGAGTCCCCGCTCGATCACGCTCCTGAAATAGGTCGGATACGATCCGGGCACCGCGTGGCGAACGGCCTCGGGTCCGAACATGGTTCGAAGAAGCGCGTCACTGAAGAAAAGCTCAAAGGCCACCGGCCAGTAGCGATGGGCCAGCAGGCGCGAGGCGATCTCCGGCTTTCTCGAGGGGTCGGTGAGCAGGGACTCGAGCTCCGTGGCGGGGACCACGTGCTCTTGGATGAAGGCGCTCAAACCGCGAAACAGGGACTCAAAATTTCCGTCGGCGTTGAGGCCTTCGGGATCCGCGTCGCCGACGTTGAAGATGCGCCGCCATTCGACCGTACCCGGTGCGAGGCGCTTCAAGGCGTCGGCCTTTGCCGCCACCCTCTCGAGCTGCGCGCCGTTGGGATCCAGGAGAGTGACGTCCAGTTTCGGAAACGCCGTTCGCAGCGAGAGCGCGGTGCACCCCCCCGAGGCGATGAGCAGAACCCGGCGCGCGTCCGCGCGACGGACGATCTCCATCTCGACGCTCGGGTCCTCGCGGACCACGGCAAATTGAACGGGGTTGTCGCGCATACGTAACGCGCTGCTTTTATCATTATTTACGAATTCTTGACTAGATCAATCGGCGGCTCTGGACAGCTCTCGCTTGGGCATGATTCACGATAAATATTTGTAATTATTGCATAAAATAAAATATTTCTAAAAGTTCATTTTATTAACTATAATTAATAATCGAACGGGAGATACATTATATGGCCCACCTCCAACGGTCCCAAATCCACCTGATTTCGGCATCCCTGGCCACGGGGATCCTACTCCTTCTGTCTGGCTGCATGGAGCAGGGCCAGGGCCCCTCGGGCTCCACCCAGCAGGCCGCCCCGGGCAAGCCCGCGGTGGAATCCATCCCGGCTCAAACCCCGGCCGCGCCCGGCGGCTCCAAGCCCACCCATACCGCCGCGCCCTCGTCGCCCGAAGTGGCCAAGGCCCCGGCGCCTGCCGCCCCCGTCATCCACGACGATTGCCATGTCGTGACCTTTAAGCACCAGGACCTCGCCTCCCACCGCGACGGTGAAGCGTGCCTCCACCACCGCAACCTGCTCAAGATTCCCGCCGAGCGCCTCAACGGCCGCTCGGTCTGCGTGCGGGTCAACAACAAGCCGGTCAAGTTCGCGCTCGATAAGAAACATGCCGGCCAGATCCTGATCCCCGCGGTCGCGGGCCCCGAGTCCGTGATCTCCGTCTCCTACTGCACGGGCAAACTGACCTGCGCCGAGGACTGCAAGGTCCCGAAAGACGAGTTTCTCGCCGCCATCGGCGGCGCGGATGACGGTGGCGCGGGCTTTGGCGGCGGCAGCGAGGACGCGGCGCTCGAAAAAGAGCTCAAGGCCTTGAACGGCGCGGCCGGCGGCGGCTCGTCCAACGCGGCCTTTGCCGGCTGGATCACCCAAGGAGAACCGAAAGCAGCCTGCGGCGACGCCCACGTGGCGTCACGCAAGTAAGGCAGGACATGACCATGAAACGTCTCGCCCCCACTCTCATCGCCGCTCTGCTCGCTTCACTGGGCGCGGGTTGCACCGGACAGGTCCCGGGGTCCTTTCGCTTTCTGCAGCAGACGGAGACCTTTCAGACCACCCAGGACGTCAACACCAAGGTGGACCTGCTCTGGGTGGTCGACAACTCCGCGTCCATGGACGTCTCGCAAGATAAGCTGCGCCAGGGTTTTCAGGCGTTCGCGACCCGCTACATGAAGCCCACCTGGGACATCCGGCTCGCCGTCATCACCACGGACACGTACATGGCGGCCCCGAACTTCAACACGTACCGCAACCACGTGATCACGAACCCCAACACGGTGGGCGCCACCTCGACGTACATCTCGAGCCGCCTCAGCACATGGGTCAACCCGCCCTGGAACCCGACCCTCGTCAATACCTCCACCGGCAAGTTCGACAGCGGCATCAAGTTCGGTGACCTGGTCCCCCTTTGGGGCCCCAGCTATGCCCGGCTACTTGCCGGCGTCCACGATGGCCCCATCACGGCCCTTTGCGTGGAACTCATGCCGTATTTCATGCGTGGCGTGACGGATTGCCGGGTCCGTGACAACCCCGGTCCTTCGCAGACGGGTGTCGATCACTGCCTCAATCCTGATATCGCCGGCGGCGAGACCGCCGTCAGCCAGTGCGTGAACACGGCGGAGAACGACACCGTCCGCTCGGGCAAGGCGATCCTCAACACCCAGCCCCCGGCCGGCACCCCCGGTGACGCCGCTTGGACCCAGGCCCTCGTGAACGACGCCATCGTCAACCTCACGACCGGCAGCGCCGGGCAAGGTTCGGAGCGGGGCCTGGGCTCGGTGCTTCAACTTCTGCAGGACAATGAGGGGACCTCGACCCAGTTCTTTCGCCCCGGGTCGATTCGCGCCCTGGTCTTTGTGAGCGACGAAGACGACCAGACCATGGTCCTGCCCTCGTCCCCGGCGTCGAACTGGACTCCCCTCACCGACTACGCGTGCGACCAAGCGGGTCTCGTGGCCTTGAACCCCTCCGGCAACATCACGGGCTCCGGCGGCTACTGCTGCTCCAACCCCGCCAACGGCTGTACCTATGGATCCATTGGCACCAGCTGCCCGTCCAAGACCGTCGATGGCTACACCAACACCGTGAGCCTCTGCCCGGACCCGGCCAAGCTCGTGCCGGTCTCCACGATCAAGTCCCAGATCGACTCCTTCTTTCACACCCTCGACGGCACGGTGGCCACCGACCCCACGGGCTATTTCGTCGCCAGCATCGTGGCTCTCACGGCCACCACCATTCAGAACCTGCAGTCCGAGCGCACGGCCATGGATACGTCCCTGGGCCAGATCAAGACCCAGGCGGACGACCAAGGCACCCGCTATCTCGAGCTGGGCAACGAGGTGGGCAACGGCTCGCTGGCCCTCGACATCGGCGAGTCCACCTACGACGCCGTCCTCGAGCAGATCGGCAACGCCATCGTGGCCAAGGCGGGCACCTTTACCCTCCAGCGCGCGCCCACCTCGACTGAGGAGATGACGGTGACCGTGGTCCACGCGGACGGCTCGCGCAGCGTGGTGCCGTCGGCGCTTTACGTGATCAGCGGCAAGAGTCTCGTGATCAATGACGTGGATTACATCCTGAGTTTGGCCAACGGGGACCGAATGGAAATCAATTACCAGCCGAAAACGGCTTACTGATCGAAGGAAGGACGATATGGATTTTTTTACTTTCGTTAAGGAGAACCTGAGCCACGTGGCTCCCCTGGTTCTGGCGGCCGCCCTGGGCGTCGCCATCATCGCGGAGCGGGCAAGGGCCCTGTTCGTGCAATACCCCATGAAGGACTCCGAGGGCTTCATGGATCGCATTCGCGAGCTGGTCATGGGCGGCAACACGGCATCGGCCGTCGCCCTTTGTGACGAGCGCAAAGACAAGCCCCTGGCCCGGCTCGTGAAGACAGCCCTTCTTCGCGCTCATCAGCCCGAGGCGGTGATCGAGAACGGTCTCGAGCTCACCATGGGCGAGTTGACCCATACCATCCAGAAGCGCACGAGCTTTCTAGCCACGATCGCCAACGTGGCCACCCTGCTCGGTCTCTTTGGCACCATCCTGGGTCTGATCCAGTCCTTTCAGGCCGTGGGTCACGCCGATGCCCAGCAGAAGTCGGCGCTCCTGGCCGCCGGTATCTCGACGTCCATGAACGCCACGATGTTCGGTCTGGGCATCGCGATTCCGTGCATGGTGGCCTTCAGCCTGCTCGTGAACCGCGCCAACTCCCTGGTCGGCGAGCTCGAGCGGTCGTCACTCAAGATCATGGACATCCTCAAGCAGCGTTTCTACGGCGCCATCGAAGAAACCCATGCCAACGGGCACGACAAGACCGAAGAGAAAAGTAACGTAACCCCGATCCGGAAGAGCGCGTAAGGAGCGGCCCAGCCGCTCCGGGAGAGAGAGTATGTCGATAGGCCCAATCGAAGGTGGCCAGGACGTCGAGCTGAACCTGGCGCCCATCATTGACGCTTTCACGGTGCTGATCGCATTCATGCTCGTCTCGGCCTCCTTTCTGGCCGTGGGTGTGCTGGACGCGGGCGTGGCCGCGGGCGGCAAGGCGACCGACAAGGCCAAGCCGCCGGCCATCACACTGCACCTGCACCTCCAGGCCGACCAGAAGATCCGGCTCGAGACGACGGGGCAGCAGACCGTCAAGCTCACCCTGACCTCCGAAGACGAGCTCAAGGGCCAGCTGAACAAGCTCAAGACGCGGTTTCCGGACGTCAAGACCGCCATCCTCTCGGCCGACGACGCCGTGGCCTACGAGGACGTGATCAAGGAGATGGCCGTGATCCGCGCGTCGTTTCCGGGCGTTCTCCTGGGAGGGTTCTAAGATGATGCGCCGTTTTGGTAAGAAGAAAAAAGCCAAGCCGTCGACCGGGGATGTATCCCTGAACATCACGGCCATGGCCGACATCTTCACGATCATCCTGGTGTTCTTGCTCAAGAGCTACTCCACAAGCGCGGTCTCGGTGAGCCCCAGCGCCGGCACGACCTTGCCCGGCGCGGACGCCACCCCGCCCGAGTACGAGACCCTCAAGATCGAAGTGGGCGAGAAAGCCGTCATCGTCGAGAACACGACCGCCGCCACCCTCGTGGACCGCAAGTTCGCCTCGACCGACCTCGACGAGAAGCGCGTCTCACGCTCCCTCAATGCGGTCCTCGCCAAGGAGCGCA
This sequence comes from Bdellovibrionota bacterium, assembly GCA_035495495.1. GTDB lineage: Bacteria > Bdellovibrionota > UBA1018 > UBA1018 > JADZFF01 > JADZFF01. The sequence continues at coordinate 1,967 of DATJFU010000217.1, read as the reverse complement.
AGCGCCAGGAGATCATCTCGCGCGCCAACGCCGACGTGAAGAACGACGGTAAGGTCATGATCATGGCGGATAAGAAGACGCCGTATCAGACCCTCAAGACCGTGCTGGCTTCGGCCGCGGTCAACGGGTTCACGGATTTCAAGCTCGTGGTCGTCAAGAACGAGTGAGGGATAACATGCTTCTTGCACTCCGCATCTTGGGGCTCGCCCTCGCAACTACCTCGACGGTGGCGTTAGCCGCCTCGGTCACCCCGGCAGAAACACCGGCCCAGCGCGAGGCTCGCGACCGCCAGGTCGACCGGGCCGCGCTCGCGGCCCAGGACCGCGCCATCGCGGTGCTCGACCGCCTGATCGGCAAGTACCGGGGCACGGAGCAAGAAGCCGCGTTCTTGGAGCGCCTCGCGGACCTGCACCAGCAAAGCGCCGCCATCCAGTTTCGTCTGGCCCACGGCATGGCCAAATCCTCCAAGGTGGACCTGACCCGCAACCACGCCGAGCTTCAGGCCACGGTCAAAGCCCTTGACCGCTTGATCACGGTCTACCCGTCGTACCCCGAGCTCCAGAAGGCCTGGTTCATGCGCGGCAAGGCCCACGAGGACCTCGAAGAAAAGCCCCAGGCCAAACGCGACTACCTCGAGGTCTCAAAGAAATACGCCGAGACCGACGAGGCCGTGCCCGCCAACATGGCGCTCGCGAACTTCGCGGTCGAGGACAACCGGCACCAAGAAGCCATCGGCTATCTGAAGCAGGTGGAGAAGCGCCCCGACAGCCCCCACTACCCATTTGCGCTCTATAAGATGGCCTGGTCGTACTACAACCTCAAGGACGTGCCCCAGTCCCTGCGCTACCTCGAAAAAGAAGTGGCGTACTACCGCCATTCGGCTTCGGAGCGCGGCGGCCGCCTGGACTCATCCGAGAACGCCATCCTCGAGAACGCCCTTTCGGACGTGGCCACGTTCTACTTCGAGGGCACCCAGGCCGACCACGCGACCTACGGCGCCGATGCCGCCTTCAAATATTTCCGGGCGATGGACTCGAGCCCCATCCTCGGGCGCATGCTGGCCCGCTACGCCAAACTTCTCCGCTCGCGCAAGGATGAGCCCACCCTGCGCCAGTTCAAGGAACTCTGCCTCCAGGGTGAGCCCCAGCGGCCCGAGTCGCTCGAGGTCGCGAACCTGCTTTACGAGTACCTCCTCAATGACCGCCGCTACAAGGATCTGCCGGCGGTCGCCGCGGACTTTGTCCGCGCGCATCGCGCGGGCGGCTCCGCGCTGGTGGCGAGCGACGCGCACAAGCAGTCCGAGAAACTCCTGACCGACACGGCGACCCTCCTCGAAAAGCTCGCCCTCAAGAACAAGGGGATCGCCGGATCGGAGTTCTTGAGCCAGTCCCTCGTGGCCATCTACGCCGCCTTCTTGGACATGGTGCCCGGACAGGATCCCCGGGTGTACGCGGTGCACTTCAACCTGGCCGAGACGCTGTTTGCCCTCGACCGCTACGAGGACGCGACCGCCCACTACCGGTGGATCGTCGACCGGGCCGCGGCGGATTCCGCCTCGCTCAAGCCGATGGAAAAGGCCGGGCTCTCGCTCAAGACCGCGTCCCTCCGCGCCCTCGGCAGCCGCTACAAGAGCCTCAAGGCCGCGGGCACCATTCCCAAGGACCTCGCCGCGCGCGCGACCGCGGGAGTGTCCCGCCAGGAGCCCGGCGCGCAGCTCGCCGAGTGGCTCGGCTGGCTCGACTTCCACCTCAAGAGCTGGGGCTACCACGACCCCTCCCTGGACAAGTTCCGCTTCGAGGCCACCCGGGCCATCTACGTGTTGGGCCGCTTTGACGAGGCCCTGCCGCTCCTGCTCAAGGCGGCCTTGGAGCGGTCGAGTTCGGACGTCGCGCAAGGATCCGCCGGCCTACTCATGGACACGCGCATCGCCGACCAGGACTGGGAGACTCTCTTCAACGAGGCGGGCA
>DATJFU010000216.1:0-3450 GCA_035495495.1 Bdellovibrionota bacterium | reverse complement strand
GCATCGGACGTCGCGGTCGGCCGCCGTGTCCTCGATCTGGCGCCCACGGGTTCGCGCCCCATCTCCCTCCCCGACGGGGAGATTCGAGACTACGGAGCCGCCCTGGAGGCCCGCATGGTCACCCGGCTCACGCAGTCTGGGCGGTACCGCGTGAGCCAACCGCTCGCGCCGCCGGCCACCGCGCGGGTCCAGCTCCGCTCCGCCGAGGCGGATCCCTGGCAGTGGGCCGGGAGTTCTCCCCCCGCCGCGGCGGTCGAGCTCCGGGTGCATGCCCTCTCGTTTCGAACCGGACTCCGTGGGGACCGCATGTTCTACGGATTTGACGAGCGCACGCCGCTCAGCGAGTGGGGTGACGAGTTCGCCGTGGGCCCCGGTTCCACCCGACCGGACGGGATGGGCGATCGATTCAGGGACGAGGGAGTGCGGCCGTTCAACACCCACTCGGGCCTCGACTTGGGGGACGGGGTCGGCATCAACGTTCTCTTTGCGTGGCTCGGCCTCAAGTACGCTCGCTATCACGCGCGGCTCGGGTTCACCGTCGAAGCACGGCCGGCCCGCGCTCCCTGGGCCGGCGAGGCCGTGGACGACCGACGTCTCACCGAGGTCACCGCCGAAGGGTTCTTCTTCGACATCTCCGGCGGGTACATGGGCTACAGCGGCGGCATCGCCGTCGCAAGACGCGACGCCCTGACCCGGGCGTTTGACTCCGCCATGGACGGGGCCACCGACGCCATCGACCGCATGTGCGCGCGGCTGCGGCTCACGGCGAGGATCGATGGCGTGGCCCACGACTCCGGACAGGACGTGTACCTCCTCGGCACCGGCCCACAGGCCGACGTCGCGGCGGGCACCCGCTACCGCGCCGTCGCGGACCCCACCCTTCTCCTGGAGGTCACGCGGGCCGTGAGCTCCGGCGCGGTCGCCCGGCTCGTCGAGGGCGCCCCCGCCCAGGCGTCCCCGGGGCTCCAGCTCGTGGAATGGAGAAGCACGGACACTCTCCCCTCCCCATCGGCCGCGCCCGCGGCGGTCGCGCGGGTCGCGGCGCGCGCGCCGGCCTCCGGCGACGTCACCTCGTCCGAGTCCGTGAAACTCCCCGACACCAACTTCCCCAAGGCGGCGTTCGACCCCGGCCAGGCGCCGGCGATCGGCGAGGCAGAGGCCTTCTTGCTGAGCCTGCTCGAGGAGATCTTCTTGCCCTACCGGATCTGGAGATTTGAGCAGACGGACCTCGACTTCACCGCCGGACTCCGGGCGCGCGAGGGATGGCGGCCCTCCGACGGGCCGGTCATGGCGGTACTCGACAGCGGCGTGGACCTGAGACACCCGGCGATCGAACCGGCTCTCTGGCGCAACCCCGGCCCGATCCGCGACGGCGAGGGCGCCGTGGACGTGGGCGGCTGGGACTTTATCTCGGGCGACGCCCGCCCGCACGACGACCACGGGCATGGAACGTCCATCGCGGGGCGGGTGCTCCAGCTCCGGCCCGACGCCCGCATCATGCCGCTCAAGGTTTTGAACCCGTGGGGCGTGACGTCCTCCGCGGCCCTCCTAGCGGCGTTCGATTACGCGCTCTCACACGGCGCGAGCGTCATTCTCTGCGCGTGGTCGACTGCGGTGCCGTCGCTGGCTCTCAAGGAAGGCATACGGCGAGCCGAAGGAGCGGGCGTGCCCGTGGTCACCGTGGGCGAGGCCGGGATCCCCCGATATCCCGCCGCGTGGGTCTCGGAGTTCTCCAACCTGCACGTGATCCGGGGCCAGCCAGCCGAGCTCACGGTGCCCGCGGTGCGAGGCGGGACTAGACGTTGGAACTCGCCCGACCTCGCGGCAGCCGCGGGGGCGGCGCATCTCCTGCCGCCGCCTTGAGCACCGCGAGGTAGCCGGGCGCCACATGGGCGCCACCGAGGGCGCCCCGCTCGCGCAGGAGCGCGTGAAACCTGGGAAGCTGAAAGTACGGCACGTTGGGCACGAGGTGATGTTCGAGGTGATAGTTGACCCTGTGGGGCGCCACGGTCACCCGAGCCAGGGGATTGGCCATCGTCGTGCGCGTGCAAGCAGCGGGATCCGGATTCATGTCCGTGACCGCGTGCTCGGCGACGGACCGCACTCTCAAGAAGACACTGAAGGTCGTGAGGTACGACCCCACCCAAAGTAAATAGAGGGCGGGATGCCCCAGGGCCCAAAGGACCCCCAAGAGAAACAGGTTGGTGATCACGAGGCCGTGGAGGTTCTTGACCCCCGTGCGCGCGGCCTCGCGCCAGTTCTTGGGAGGATTCTTGGCGGGCTTGGCGTCACCCGCGACGGTGTACTCGAGGTACCCGAGATCCATGAGCACCAGACCGATGACCCGCTTGATGCCGGTGATGCCCAAAATGTCGCGCCCGAGCTTGCGCGCGAGGCCGGCGCGGCCGCACGGAAAGCCGCGGACCAGGCTCACGTCCGGATCCCTTTGAGTGCCCGCGAACCGGTGGTGGTCCCAGTGATGCACGCGGTACCGCGCCAGGTGCTGCCAGGTGGGATAGGCGCCCAGCCAGGCCCCCACCCACTCGTTGAGCCGGCGGGTCTTGAAGAGGGACCAGTGCGAGGCATCGTGCATTAGGATGGCAAGGGCCAGGTGGCGCCCCCCGAGGATGACGAGCGAGATCGCCACGGCCCAGACCGTGGGCCAGATGGCCGGCAGCGCCAGGCCCCCCGCGATCATCGCCCAAGTCGTGACCACGGCGAGCCATCCGCGAAGGTCGGACGCAAGGGTCAGGGCCTTGATCTCGGCGGGGGTCAGGTGGTCCACGGCCTTCATGGCGGGTCAGTCTAGCACGGGCCGGTGACCCTGAGGTAAGGTGATGCCGTGGAACACTCCGAACGAGCCTGCGTCCGCGGAAACTCCGACCGCGTCGAGTCGGTCGAGGCCGTGGTCCGCCGCTGGACGGCCGCTCAAGCGTTTGGGCGCGGCGGAAAAATCGGACTGCGGACCTTAGGCATCGCTGCACTTCTCGTTCTGCCCCTGGCCATGATCGAACCCTTCTTCTTCTTGGTTTGGGGTTCCGTGGTCTTTGGGATTCTCTTTCTGATCGTGGGCCCCTACCTCCATCTCAAGTACTGGGGCGAGCGCGCCTCGCTCGTGGGGGTCAAGGGCCGCTGCCCCGAGTGCGGCGAGGCGGACCAGCTCCAGCCCTTCGTCCGCACCGAGTGGTCACCGCCCATGACCGTGCTCTGCTCGGCCTGCGGCCAGTCCCTGACCCTCGAGTCCGAAGAGGTGGCGGCATGAAGATCCATGGAGTGGAACTCACCCCCTTCGTCCCCGCCGCCTGGGCCGCGGGACCCCACGCCCAGACCATTCTGGGCCGCTACTGGGCGAGGCACTCGTTGCTCAGGACCGACGAACGCCACGAGATCCCCGTCTCGGGCGGCGACCGTCTCGTGGTCTTTGCCCGGCCCGGCGCCGGCACGCGCGGC
>DATJFU010000215.1:0-4342 GCA_035495495.1 Bdellovibrionota bacterium | reverse complement strand
CTGGGGGCTGGCGCTGGCGAACCTGGGATCATCCAGGGCCTCGCGTGCCCAGAGAGCGTAGTCCTGGGCGTAGATGCGCAGAAGCGAGCGGGCTTTTTCTTTCTGACCGGTGCGGAGAAAGTACGCGAGGTACATCTGCGTTTTTTCGGAGGGGATCGCCGAGTCCATGTTCTGCGAGAACAGGATGCGCATGCGGTACTGGGATCCGTTGTTTGCGTCCAGGTTGGAGCGCTGGGCCCAGCTCTTGTTCTCTTGGGCTTCGGGGATGGTCTCGTCGTCGTACTCACCCCGATGGGTCATGTCGTCGACGTAGGCCGGGTTCACCACCTGCCACCACTTGCGGACGTCGTTTTCGAAGTCCGGGTCGTTGAGCATGCGGCGCACGTCGGCGTCGATCCCGAAGAAGCTGAGCTCCCGGTTGGAGAGCGAGGCGATGGTGACGTCCTCCCAGGTGAGGGCGTGGACGGGGCGGCTCGTGGCCACCGTGGTCAGGGCCACCAGAACGAGCAAGCTGTTTTGAATCTGCTTTTTCATTTTCGCTTCCTCACTTGTCCAAGAAGAGCGCGGCCAGGGGGAACTTCTTGAGGGCCGCCTCGCGCGCGCCTTTACGGGCGTCGGCAAAGGCCTTGGTGATCATGTCGTTGACCGACTGCTGGATCTGGGTCGCGGCCTGATCCGTGGGGCTGCCGTTGGTGATGCCGATGTTGATGCCGGTCGCGAAGGGGATCAGCTTTCCACCTTGGCGGTCAAAGATCTCGATCGCCGTCTTGAGGTTCTCCATGTGGGCGTCGGCGGCGCTCACGGAGTTGACCACGTCGAACTGGGTCATGTGGATCCGCACCGGTACGCGCAGGTGGGTCCAGTAGGAGTTGACGTTGCCCTTGACCAGGTCGCCGCCCAGGTAAGGGGTCATGCGCCAGGCCGAGTTGTCGCGCGTGAGCTCGATCGCCCGGCGAAAGTGGTGGTACTGGCTCCAGATGCCGAAGTCGAAGTGCAGCCGCACCTGGCTGAGCGCTTGAGCCAGGGGCTGCTCAAAGGTCACGAGGGTGAGCGGATAGTTCCAATTGCTGTCGTCCTCGGTCAGGCCCGCGGCCTGGGGCACGCCGGCGTTGACGATTTCGGCCATGGGCGCCTTGTTGGGCGGGTCCAGGGCCTGGAGCATGGGCTGCAGGCCGAGCAGGGCCTGGATCTTGAGCGAAGAGGCTCCCGGCTGCACCTTGAGGCGGATCAGGATCGCCACCGGATACACGTAAGGAGGAACCTGGTGGGGCGTCTCGGCGTAAGGCTGCTCGAGGACGATGGCGCACTGGCGCTGGGCGATCTCCTGGACGCGGGCGCCCAGGTTGCCCATGAGGCCGGTCGAGATGGCCTCTCCGGCCTGCTCGTCATAGATCCAGTTCTTGGCGGCCCAATCACGGGTGGGCGTGCGCCAGAGGGAGCTGAAGCCCATCTGGCGGGGTGCGTAGCGCTCCTCGCGCTGATACGCGCTGATGGAGCCGGCCTCGTTGTAGGGCGCCTTGTCCCAGGGCGCGATCATGAACACGATCTGGCGCGCGCCGGAGGGGAGGGCAAGGGCCTGCTCGATCTGCGGCAGCGCCTGGCGCATCTGATCGGCGGCGGTCTTGAGCACGCCGGTCAGGACCGTCATGGGCGCTTCGCCCGTCGAGAGGTCCATGCGACCCAGCTTGGAGAACGCGGGCAGAAACTGGTTATTGAGGATTTCTTCCACCGTGCCTGTGTAGACGGCCTGGAGGTCGCCGTTGCCGACGGGCTTTACCTTGTCGCGGAGAAGATAGAGACGGGCGTCGTTCGGAACCGAGTCGCCGACCTTGCGGTTCTGCGAGGGCAGGACCTGCGTGCGGTCCAGGGCTTCCCACTTGTTGTCGTCCACAAAGAGGTAAGGACGGACAGTGGACTTACCCACCTGATATTGAAGCACCTCGGCGCGGGCAACAGAGGCCACACAGAGAAGGACAGCGGCGCACGTGGCCGCGCCTCGGCGAAGTTCGAAACCCATAAACACCCCTTCCAGATAACGCAATGAGCTAGCATGGTGCGTTGTAGTCGGGCAATGGTGCCGCTTGCCGTGCAATGCAGTTACGAAGCGGGAGCTACGTGGGCTCTTTGCGGAGGCCTAGGGAGAAAAGGGTCAGGTTTCCAACCAGATGGACCGCCGGGCCCAAGACCAGGCAGACGGCCATGACCGCCCAAGGGGTGTCCAAGGCCAGCCGGTAAACGACCATGCACCCCAAGGCCGAGTCGGCCTGATCCAAGAGGACAAAGGCCGGCGCCCAGGCGCCGCGAGCCCGCTTTCCCGGCGCGATGCCCATGCGCCGTTTGAGCCCGGAGTTAGGCAGCTCAAAGAGGGCGTAGGCCAGCCCGAGGGCGAGTCCCAGAAATGTCCCCGCGCCGAGCCCGGGTGGAAAGTGGGGTGGGGCCGAAGGCGCCGTGAAGTGCTGAACGAGCCAGACTCCGGGCACGGTCGCGAGGGGCATCACCACAAAGCCACGCCAGGTCTTGTTGGACCCGAACAGCCGTTTTGAGATGGGCTTTCGCAGCCGGGGCCAGAGGTCGAGCTTGACCACCACCATATGGAGCGCGCCGCCCACGAGGAGCGGAAGGCTGAGCCAGAGGGCCTGTATGAGGAGATGGATCACATGAGTTACTGCGACAGGGCTTTGGTCGGCGCCGGCTCGGTGGCCAGTTCCACCGCTAGCTCTACTGGGAGGCCCGGCACGGCGGCGCCAGAAGGCTCGGCGTCGAGGAGGACCACTCGGCCCGTATCGCCTTCGATCCGCACGCGCATGCCGGTGCGGAGGTTCTGGGTGGCTCCAGGCAGGTTCAAGACGGCGGGGATGCCGTACTCGCGCCCGATCACCGCGGCGTGGGAGAGCAGCCCCCCGACCTCGGTGACGATGCCTTTGACCAGGCCCAGAACGGGCGTCCATCCGGGATCCGTGAACTTGGTGACGAGGATCTCTCCTTCGCGGAGCGATCCGGAGTCCGCCAGGTTCACGACCACCCGCACGGGCCCTTCGTATGAGCCGGGGCTGCAGCCCAGTCCTTGATAGGCCGGGCGCCCGTCGGCCTGAGCCGAGAGGGTGGCCTCGCTGCCTTTCTGCACGACGCCGCGGCCGAACTCATTGGGTGGAATGAGGTCGCGGAGGCCCGCGAACATCAGGCGGCGGTGGCGGATGTCCCCCGGCAGGCGCGCGGCGCCGCCGTCGGAGAGAGTCCCGGCGGCGATCGCTCGGAGCTCGCCGGTGTCCAAGAAGAAGACGTCCTCGGCGTTCCGCAAGAAGCCCTCCTCGGCCATGCGGCGGCCGGCCTCGAGCAGGTGCAGGCGCACCACGTGATAGGCGCGGGTCGAGCAGTCGCGCATCTCCTCGCGCCAGAACAGGTACTCGCGCACCCGCTTGAGGTGACGCCTGAATCCGCCGGAGAACTTGCGCGTTCCACCCGGCGCGGCCTTGAGGCGGGCCTCGACGGACTGGATCTCGGCTTCGTACTCGGCGCGCTGGCGCCGAGAGGCCCGGTCGGGATCGGCGGGCGCGGTGCCCGTCGCGATCATGCGTTCGACGACCGCGCGGACGAGGGTAGGGTCCTCGCCCCATCGGGGGCAGAGCAGATCGAGCTCAGCGTCGGCGTGGTAGGCGTGGTCGCCCATGTAAGTCTTGAGCTCACGGGCGAACTCGGGCGAGCCCATGCCAAAGGTCCCCGCGACGGCGTGCAGGCGGATCAGACCGCGCTGGATCTCGAGGTGGCTCACGCCCTCGAGGCCGCCGATGAGACGGATCACCGAGGTCGAGCCGCCGACAGCGGCGTCCATGCGGGCCACGTACGCCTTGAAGTCGCTCTGGGCGTTGGCGTTGTTGTAGATCGTCGTAAAGTAGGCGGTCTCGGCCCGGTTCTGAAAATCGAGGGCCTGGAGCACCTGCGGCCAGAAGTCCGCCGCGGGCACGTGGTGGAACTGGGCCGCGCGGTCGAGAAACGACTTGGCTTCGGCGATGCAGGCGCCCTTCCACCTGCGGGCCATTTCGAGCCGCCGGCGGTATTCCCGGTTGAGGGCCAGAGCGACCGGCAGGGCGGGGAGTACGGTCCACAGGTTGAACGGCACGCGGAGCGGACCCTGCCGACCGTAGACCTTTTGAATGCCCAGGTCCTGGTCGAACTTCTCTTCGTCAAAGCCCGGCACCTTGGCCAGGGCGCGCTTGGTGGCGCTCGCGTTCCAATACGCGCGGCCGTATCTGAAGACCATCCACGGTACCTTGCGGTTCTCGGCCGCGCGCGAGCGTTTGGCCAGGCGGATCGCCTCCATGTAAGCGGGCATCGATTCGCAGAA
>DATJFU010000214.1:0-6289 GCA_035495495.1 Bdellovibrionota bacterium | reverse complement strand
GCCGAGAGCCGTTTCGTGGGCTACACCGACCACGATCCGCTCCTGGGCTCGTACCTGCGCAAGTATTACGCGACCGCAGAGGCGAGGGCGTTGAGACGCCTCTCTTCGGCCAACTCCCACCGGGCCATGGTGGATATTCTCCTGGCCTCCGATTGCTACGCGGTCCTTCCATACCTGAGCGTGCGCCCGCTCATCGAGGAAGGCCGCTTGAAACAGGCCTCTTCTAAGAGTCTCAAGAACACGCTGTATCTCGTGCATCCCGTGCGGGACCATGAGCCCATGCGCCTCAAGGCCATGGCCGAACATCTCCGTGCCCGCTGTCGCGAGGAGAGCCGCCGCAGAAAGGTGGGCGTGTCGCCGTGAGCGTGGACCGCGAGCGGCCGGGCACCTGGGTTCCGTACCGCGCCTCGAACTGCTCCAAGTGCAAGGCCACCTGTTGCACCATGCCCGTGGAGGTCAAACTCCCGGATCTCGTGCGCCTGGGACTCGTGGGAGAGGACGAGGCCGCGTTCAACATCCGCAACATGGTCCGCCGCCTCGTGAAAGAGGGCTGGATCAAGTCGTATCGCGAGAAGACCGGCGTGTTTCTGTTGGCGCAGAAGAACGGGGACGACTGCGTGTACTTGGACTCCAAGACGCGGAGGTGCACGGTTTACGAGAAGAGACCCGACACCTGCCGGGAGTTTCCTCAGAAGAAGGGAAGCCGGTTAGGGTGGTGTCCCTACCTGCCCACGACTACTTCTTGATCTTCTTCTTGAACCGCACGCGTTCCTGGCGGGCCTGTTCCTCGCGGTCCTGATAGCCATGCAAGGCCGCGAACTGGGCGGGCGTGAGCACAGCCGTGGCCGTATCGCCGGGGCGGAGGTCGCCTTTGACGGTGGCGCGGGGCACTTCGACCTGGGCGCCGGAAGGCTGTCTCAGGCGGACATGGGCGGAGTCAAAAGATTCCACCTTGCCGGTGACCCGAAGATCAGAGGTAAAGGAGGCCCGAGTGTTGAGTGCCGAGGTCATCAGGGCCAGAGCGACTGCAAGGGTAAGTGTTTTCATCGTCAATACCCCGGATCGACGGTGATCGGACCACCGCCGCCAACCCGGTGCGGATGGCTGGGCACCGCCGCGGGCGCATCCGAAAGGATGCGGGGATGGGTGTCGTAGTTAAAGGACTGGCGCTTGACGCACGCCGTGGCCCTTGGACAACGGGGCGTGATGGTGGCTTCCATGAGTGCCCGGCATCCCACATATCCCGTGGCGGACGCGACCGTGCCGTCGGCGGCCTCGACACTCGTGCGGATGTTGCCCGCGCAGTAGGGCTCGCCCTCGGCGCAGCTCCCACCCGGCGCGAACTGGATGCTCTCGGGCGGATCGTCGGCCGGATACTCGGCGCGGATCCGCGACGAGAAGTGGGCGCCCGACTGCTCATCCGTGAAGTCGATGGTCTCGGCGTGTTCGCTGCTGGCCCGGTAACGGGTGCCCTCGATCACGTGGGAGATGTCATGATCCGTCGGGTCCTCGATCAGGAGCCCGTCCCAATCCTTTGCCGCCGTCCGGTAAGTAATAAGAAGCCCGACGCCCGTTCTGCAGGTGTTGAACCCGGGGCACGCGTCGCCCTGGGAGGCGCAGTAAAAGGTCATGCGCCGGGTCTGGGTTTGATCTGGCAGGTGGAGGTTAGGAGGAAACGTGGTGCGAGCCGGGCAGTCGCGAACCCAGCGGCACATTCCACACTGGTGGTCCAAAGGAGTGTCGCTCGCCAAGGCGCGGGCCACGTCCATGCGCACGGTCTCGTCATCGGCCGGAACATCGCCGTGGGCGGTGGGTGTTGCGCAGGCCGCGTAATCAATCACTGTGGTGGCCAGAGGCGGTGGGCCGTCGCCCGCCCTCGCGGACGGACTCTGCAAAGCGATCAAAAGGACGGCCAGAACCAGGATTGGACGGGTCATTCAGTGGCTATTATACCGTCCCGGACGGGTATCGCCGAGAACCCCCCTAAGTTCTGGTAACTATTTAACATAATATTCCTTATCAGACTCAACGAGCCGTACCTGGGGGGATGTACGATGCCCCAGGTCTTCACTTGCAGAAAAACCCGTCCCCAGCGGCGGCGTTCTGCTCAAAGGGCCCCGTCTTGGTGCGTCCTGGATCCCGCCAAACGCAGTTCCGAGCTGTGCGGGGAATCTCCCTCAGCAGGACGGCCCCCGCGCCATAGTATTGGCACTCCAAAAGGTAGGGCGCGGGTTTCGAGGCATCGAGTCGCCATTTGGGAGTCCCCTTCGACGAGTCATCCCGCTCGACGGGTTTGGCCGCGCTCTCCGGGCCCGCGTAAACGGCGCCACCGGAGAGTGGGTACCGGACCGTTCGGGGCGCGAGTCTCCAACCGTCGGGCGTCTGCGCCTTTTGCGCCGGTTCCACGGCGAGAAAGGGCGGACAGTCGATCAGGCGGGGGGATTCAAGGGCATGTGCCGTCTGGGTGGCAACGGCCAATAGAAATCCAAAAAAAGCGATTGGGCGCATGGACAGGATTTTAGCTCGGGCGAGTGTTTCTCTCCAACCCAATCATGCCCGGAACAAATACCGCGAGCAGCATCAAGAAGTAGATCATCCTGAAATCGCTCCCCATGAGGGTCAGGGCGAGAAACGGTAGCTGGTAGACCGGGATCAGGCAGGCCAGGGCCGTCACTGGGTTCTGTCGATAGGTCACGAGGGCCCAGAGCAAGAGCAGCAGCGCCACGGGGCCGTTCCAGAACAGCAGGCGTCCCACGAGCGTGAACTTGGTCCACGTGGCGAAAGAATACTGAACGCGGCCGAGCCAGGGCAGAACGGGCCGCGAGTCCAGGTCAAAGAGCGCCGGATCATCGAGCAGGTGGTGATTTCGGAGGTTGTCCGTGAAGTAGAGCGAACTCTTGTTGAGCCCGAGCGTGGCGTTGAGACAGAGCATCCGGTTCTTGAGAAAGAGTCCGGGATTTCGGGGAATCCTCGAATAATAGAGACCGTTCAGGTCCTGGGTCATCTGGTCCGTCAGATTGAGGTTCAGGAGAGGGTAGACGGTGAGGATGTTCGTCGGATCCTGGAGCTTCTTGATGGTTTCCACCGGGATGAGCTGCTCCACTACCCTACGGTCCATCACGTAATCGTCGGACTCGTAGTGGTCGGCCTTGAATAGCTCCATGATCGGCTGAAACTTCCAGATCAGGCTCTGAAGATGGTTGTCGGTGTACTTGTCCACCTCGAGCACGTACCTCCCGATTCCCTGGTGGAGCGCGAAGAGCGCGAAGGCGACCGCTGCCATCCGGAGCCCCTGCTTGAACGGAATCATCCTGCCCCAAATGAGGAGCGCGGGAATGAAGGGCAGGTAGACCACCCCGTTGTGACGGACGGTGCACGTGAACACCAAGAGCGCGGCCAAGGCCAGGAGATCAGGCCAGCGCAGACTCGCGGGCCGGCCGACCTTGATCCGGTATCCCAGATAGAAGGTGAACATCGACCAGAAGAGAACCAGGATCGAGAAGACAATGTCCTTCCACACGGTGATTGTGTAGAGCCCCACGGTCACGGATGTGACGAAGACGACAAAGAAAGGGATGGTGCGCCGCCGCGGCACCCCCTGCCCCTCCAGAAACGCAAAGAATCCCGCCCCGAGCCCCGCGGTGGCCAGGATCTGCGTCAGGCCCACGATGGCGGGCGAGTTCCAGAACTGCCGCAGGGCCGTCACCCACATCGAATACATCCACGGGTGGTGGTTGTTGAACTCGAGGGTGTAGCCGATCTCCCAGGATTCCAACGAGTCCTTGGTCATGATCCCCGGCCACTGCCCGAGCAGCCAAAGCAGAAGACATCCACTGGCGGCGGCGAACAAGCGCAGAAAGACCCGGCGATCCCACGGGAGGGGCCGACCCCACTCACCCGCCACGCGTAGGCCGATCATCGACAGAATGAATGCCATGAGGAGGTGGAGCACCAAGAGGAGCGGGCTGAACACCGGCGCTCTCCCCTTGAGCCCATCGATGATCCAGCCTTCGGGAGACTGCTGAAGATCCTGCGGGGAGCGCCCGGACTCCGAGAGCAGCTCGGCGCCCTGGATGCGGCCGGGTGGCGGGCTCGAGAGCCGAACCTTGGAGATCTTGACCCGTGGAAGCTCGAAGTGAACCCGTCCCCCCTGGGCCTGAAGGACGACCGCCTGCTGATCGTTGATCCCGTCCCCCGTGTCCCATTGGACGGTGACGGACGTGCCCTTGGGGAGCTCGCCCCGGGCCTCGAGGGCCGCCGGGCCGTAGTGGGCGTTCTTCAGCGTCAAAAAGAGAAATGAGCCAAAGAAGATCGCGGCGGCGAGGCCCAAGAGGCGGCCTCCGCTCAAAGACACGGTCCGGGCCACGCTTAGGACCTTCTGGCGAGCGCGACGATCTGCCATCCCCAGGGGGACCGAGCCCGATTCAGGCGAAAGAGGATGCCAAAGAGATCCATCACCCGTCGCGCGAGCCCCCTCGTACTCGTGTCGGCTCCCGCCGCCACGTCGGTCACCAGCCGGCGGCCGCGAACCAGAAGCAGGAGCTTGTAGAGGTTGAAAAACGGAAAACCCGCGCCATACACGCGCTCGACCTTGAAGCCAGAGGACTCGAGGAGCGCCCGAAAGGAACGGGGCGTGAAGTGGGTCCGGTGCCCGATGTGACGGTCAAAGAAGGTCCTGGGACCGCCGGGGACGGTGAAGAGAACCCGGCCGGACGGCGCGAGGTAGTCCGACACATGCTCGAGAAACTTGCGGGGCTCGTCCAGGTGTTCCAACACCTCGGAACAAACGGCCACGTCGGCCCATTGCCGTTGCCCGGGCGGGACGTCCGCGCTCTGCAGGAGATCTCGCTGCAAGAAAGTGCCGGAGGGGACTTTCTTGCGGGCGATCTCGACCCCCTGCTGGCTCAGATCCAGGCCGAGGATGGCGGTCTTGGGGTACCGGCGAGAGACCTCACGGGCAAAATCGCCCTGGCCGGACCCAATGTCCAGGAGCTGGGTCCCCTCCCCCTCCGGGCCTTGGATTAGATCAGCCAGTTCGCGAAAAATGAGTTGCCTGCGATACTCGTGCGCCGGATTGCTGGCCGTGACCTCGGAGTACTGCTCCCAATGGCTGTCCCAATCGTCCCGCGCGGTCACGGTCTGGTCCATGCTGCTTTTCCTCGCCTCCCGCGTGCCCCTACAAACGGGCCACGCAGAACGTGTTCAACCCGAACTTGTGCCTGAATACCCTAATCCTGCTGGGCTTGAAACCCGCGCGGACGACCAAGGGCCAGAGATCTTTCGGGTCATAGTACATCTTGTGATCGTCCATCTCGGCGGCGGGGCTCAGCCCCAGCTTGAAAGCCGAGAACTCCAGAAAACGCTTGCCCATCCAGGAGGGCACGTTGAGCAGGCAGGTTCCACCGGGTGCGAGACCACGCCGAAACGCCCGCAACGCCTCTTCTGGCTGCCAGACGTGCTCCAATACCGAGACACAGAGCACGAGATCCAGGGACTGGTCCGGCACCTTCTGGACCGTCGCCAGAAGGTCTCCCTCTAGAATCTGTACCTTGGCGGCTAGGGGGCCCCCCGGCTTGAACTCGGCCGAAATCGCGACATCGCTCAGGACCAACGACTTGGCCTCCGAAAGGATCGCGCGCGAAAGGGTGGCGTGGTAGCCGCAACCAAAATCCCCCACCCTCAGACCACGAACGTCCGGAACCCAGCGGCGGAGCGCCCGGGCCGAAAGGGCCACGCCAAAGCGGTCCACCCAGGTGGGGCGGTAGGCCTGACCAAAGGATTCCTTGCGCAGTTCCAGATTCATCTCCGGCCGGCCCTACTTGAGGCGTTTGAGGATGAGGTGATGCATCAACGTGAACGAGAAGTACTGAAAGCCACCGATGATCAGCAGGATCCCCGTGACCGCGCGATAGCTCGCGGGCGGGAGTCCGGACGCGAGCTTGAAGCCCTCTCGGGCGTACTCGGCGAAGAAACTCAGGTCGAGTCCGAGACCCACGCAAAAGAGGATCACGCTGATCAAGACGGCCCGATTGTAGCTGAATACGGCGTTCCACAGCGGTAGCTTGCGTCCCGAGAAGTCCGAAAGAACCTGCGAGAGGCCACCCAGAAACACCGACTGCAGCCCGAGCACGGACAGGGCGAGGCCCAGGAGCATCCAGTGGAGCGAGAGGGTCACGGGTCCGAGCGTGATCGGACCGAGCGAAAGCGGGAACGTGAGCAGCGAGCCGACCAGAAGCAGCAGGATGCCGGGCTTGAACAGGAAGAAATCGGCGCCGTAGACGAACATCGC
>DATJFU010000213.1:0-5290 GCA_035495495.1 Bdellovibrionota bacterium | reverse complement strand
ACGCGGCAAACGCGGCGCCTTTGGGGCACATCGGATGGGACCAGGCCAACAACGTCGAATACTTTCCGGGTTCCCTGGATGAGGTGGCCTACTTCAACTACCCCCTGTCCGCGGGTCAAGTGCAGATGATCTACTCGGATGCCGGGAGCAACCAGTGCCTCACTCCCACGGCGATTGCCAATAATCTCTGGACCCGCATTTCTGGAGTTTGGGACGGCTCGAGTCTGGAGCTCTTCGTGAACGGACGGAGTCAATGCAAGAAGCTCGTGGATGGCTTCCTTCGTAGGTCGCCCGCAACAGTCTACGCGGGCTCCGATCCAGGGGGGGGATACAACTGGCAGGGCGGGATGGCGGATCTCCGGATTTACGGGACGGCGGGCGGCGCCCCTATCACCGGGACGGACGTTTACGCGGATTTTGCGGCGACGGCCAATCGATTCCGGCCGGTCACCGTGCCCGACATCGTCACAAACGGCTTGGTCTTGCACCTGGATTCGGCCAATGCCGATAGCCGGGGCCTTGGCGCCCTTTCGACGGGCTGCGGGGCGGGCGCGCTCAAATGGTACGATCTATCCCCAACCGGGGTGGTGGGTTCGTTGGCGAACTTCAGCGCCTGCACGACCACTGGCTGGCAGGGCGATGGCACGCCGGTGGCAAATCCGAATGTGCTGACCACCGGAGCCACGGGTTACGTAACCGTACCTTCGCCGAACACGATCTCCGGATCCTTCACCGTCGAAGGATGGGTGAATCCGGTGAACAGCGTGGCCGATAACGCTTGGTTTGGAACTCGCAACATCGACGCGGCGGTCGACATCAAGTTCTACAGCTCCCGTCTCTACGTGGACGTGGGGACGGGCCCTGCATGGCTGTACACGGGTTTCGCCTCCACTCCGACCTACGCCGTCAATACCTGGTACCACGTGGCTCTGGCGGTCAAGCCCACGGGGTTCAAGATCTACCTCAACGGGGCGATTCCCGCGGGCGGTACGGGGGCATGGGCGTCAAATACGCCCATGCTGGCGAGCCCCAGCCGGCCCATGGGCATCGGATCGGATAGTGGAGCCGGTGCCGGGGAACCCTTCAACGGAAAGATTGGGAAGATCGCCGTCTACAACCGCGAACTAACCCAAGCCGAGATCCGGCAGAACTGTGCCGTGATGGCCTCTCGCTTCGGAGTCGTCTGCAACTGACAACCCTGGTAACTATCTGAAATTTAAGTAATTAATGGCGGGAGAGACGGGACTCGAACCCGCGACCTTCGCCGTGACAGGGCGACGTTGTAACCAACTCAACTACTCCCCCGCGGAAATAATTGAAGAGAGACGCACGGATATCGCGACCTAAGGCCCAAGTCAACGGCGTCGTCGGGACCTCTATTCGGGCCATTTCTGATCAGCCCGGGCGGGCAGCCCCTTGGGCGAGACTGGGTCCAGGAGATGCGTATGAAAATCATTGCCCTTACGATGGCCGCGGCCGCCGCGGTCCTGGCCGTCCCCGGTTCCGCCAACGCCCAAGGCGAGGACTTTAAGAACTGCGAGAGGATCCTGCGCCAGAGCGGCCTGGACGCCTCAACCGCCAGCGTCTTCTGCAAAGACGATCCCAAGGCAACCGTTCAGCTACGGGACGTGGCCTCATCGCCCATCTTTGAGAGCTGCATGAAAGTGGAACGCACCCACAAGTTCACTGCCATCGAGGCCATCGTGGATTGCACGGACATCCACGTCCGCATCGCCTCACAAGACGCCCGTTATGGAAAGTGCGTGGACGTTCTCCGGGACAGGGGCATTGCTCCCCCCGACGCCGAGTTGGCCTGCGCCGGTGCGACCGATCCCGACTGGTTGGCCGATGGCATGCTCAAGGCCACGCAGGATCCGAAGTTTCCGGCCTGCATGCAGGTCCTGACCCGAAGCGGCGAAATCTCCCGTAAGAGGGCAATGACCGATTGCGCGGACAATCTCCTCGACGTCGCAACCGACACTCGATTTGAAACCTGTCTCCAGAACCACCCCACAGAAATCAGTAACAGCGACGGAAGTATCCAGGAGCTCAGCCGGTATGCCTCGGGGGCGCAGGGCCGTTTTCGCGAGTACGTCAAACTCAGATGCGCTGACTTCGTTCGCGCGGACCAGAAGGACGACGCGGAGGCCAAAGCGACGTACGATGCCCTCCCGGAAAGCGCCAAGCTCATGCTCGACGTGAACAAGAAGTTTCTCGCCCAACCGGCGGGCGCGCCCGCGGATCCCCGCGTACAGGACGAGGCCCTGACCGCGCTTAAACTCTTTGTCTTCGAGCAAGCGGCCGAGATCCCCTATGGAGCGAGCGCGGTGGAAGATGGCCGGTAAGGGACCATGAAACCTCTTGCCTTGGCTCTCTTTGCCGTCTTGATTCCTGCTACTGCCTGGGCCGACTTGAACGAGAAGTCGCCCCAGTTTCTCGCCTGTCTCCAAGTCGAGCGCAACCACCAGATCCAGTACGCCGATGCGATCCAAGACTGCTACAGCCACCCCATACGGCGGGTGGCCGCGCATCCCAGCTACGGTAAGTGTCTGGATGTCCTGAGAGCAAACGGAGTTGAAGCCCTCCTCGCTCCCGAAATCTGCTCGGGATCTGGTGACGTGGCCTATGATCCCGAGCCCATGTTCAGGGCCATCGAGAACCCGGATTTTCCGAAATGCCTTCAGGTCATCCGCCTTCGTGCTGGATTCACGTTCGACGAGGCCCCAACGGTTTGCGCTCAATTTATGGACGTCGGGTCCGATCCCCGCTTTGAGTCTTGCCTTCAGGACAACCTGATCCCCGGCAGCAAGCGGCAGGACAGGATTTCGATCCTGTTTCAGTGCAGCGCCCTCACGCAAAAGGAACAGAAGAAGGATCCGGACTACAGGACCAAACAGGAACTACTCGTTCTTGCGAACCAGCTCATGCTCGACGCCAACCAGAAGTTTTTAGCGCAACCCAATTGGGGTGCAGCGGATCCGCGGATCCAGGACCAGGCGCTGACGGCGCTCGGCCTCTATGTCTACGAGCAGTCGCTAGAGATCAGGCCCCATGCCCAGGATGTCGAAGAGGGCCGCTGAGCGATCAGCCGACGACCGGGTACTTGCGCCCAGCGTAGCCCGTCGTGACGGTCTCCTGGAGCTGGCCCACGACGAGGTCGTAGAGGCGCTGCAGGGTCTCGGGCTTGTCGCCCTGGGAGTCGCCCATCTCGCGGGCGATCGCGCAAACATCCACCGCCGGCAGAATCTTAAAATCCATCTTGGCCGGGAGTGGAATAAAGGCGCTGGCCAGGATCGCGGGCGCCAAGAGCAGCGGAAAGAACGTGATGAGCCCCACGCTCAGGCACCACATCGCCAGAAGCGACGTGGGCGTGATCGGCAGGCCATGGAGGCGAAACTTCTCTTTGAGGCCCAAGCGTTCGGCGAGTTCCTCGCCCCGGTCCAGGATCACGTAAGTCTCATGGGCGCCGATGCTCGCCAAGGGCACGATAGGCACCCCGGCCTTGAGCGCGAGGCGCAGAAAGCCCTGGCGGCCAAAGAAGTCCACCTTGGCCCGTTCGGCAAAGGGGCGGAACGATTCTTTTTCACCGCCGGGGTAGACCATGAGGTCAAACCCTCGCTTGAGAGCTCCGAGAGCGATCTCCGGTTCGGCGGGTATGGCGCCGATGCGCTGGGTGAGCCATGAAAAGACCGGGTTTCCGAAGGCGATGCCGTGGGCCAGACCCAGAGCAGGGCGCTCTCCGCCGGTCTGCTTGAGCCACGCGTGGAAGAGCATGAGGACCTCCCACGTCAAAAGCCCGTTGTGGTTGCCCACGAAGAGGGCCGGGCCGTTTTTCTTGTCCGGGACGTTCTCCCAGCCCTGGATGTCGCAGCGAAAGTAGACCGTGTAGAGGGCATCGAGCAGCGGCTCAAGCTTCTGGGTGAACTCGAGGTCCACCTTGCCCCATCTGGGGTCCCATTTACCGGTGTCGGTTTCCGTTTCGCTTTCCGTTTCGGTAACGGTCTCGGCCACCGGCTCGGGGACCGGTTCCTTGACCTTGACGGTCACGGGTTCAAACGGATTGCGGCCCAATCGGCCGGTCGACGGAGTGGCGGCCAAGCGGGGGCCAGGATCGCACAGATGCTCCAGTCCCGCTAGCGGTCGGCGCCGGACGCGCCCCGCCTCCCCCTTTCCGCTTCGGCCACCTTCAGCCGCCAAGCTGACATTCCATGTAAATCACACCTTTGCCGGGGCGCACTGCCCCGGTTCCACCCCGGTTCCACCCCGGATCGAGTACGAAAATCGGACCGCGAGCCGGGGCGAGTCCGCTCGGGTCTCCCGCCGGGTCTCCAAAATGTCAGCTCCCTAGCTGAAGGTGGCCGAAGCGGAAGGGGAGGCCGTGGGACGGCCCGCCCGGCGTCCGGACCCTGCAGTCGAGATCGGTTTCGGCCGAAGAATCGCGGTGAGGAGCGGCGTTAGAGCGCCTCGTCCCCGCCGCCCTTGGCCCACTCCCCGGTGAGGCGGGCCTTGAGGTAGGCCTTGATGAGACCGTCCAGGTTGCCGTCCAAGACGCCCTCGGCGGTGTTCTCGACAAAGCCCGTTCGGTGGTCCTTGACCATCTTGTAGGGGTGCAGAACGTACGAGCGGATCTGCGAGCCCCACTCGATCGCCTTTTTCTTGCCCTCGATTTCGGCGGCCTTGGCCCGCTGCTCTTCGAGATGCTTTTCGTAGAGGCGCGAACGCAACACCTTCATGGCGAGGTCGCGGTTCTTGATCTGCGAACGCTCCTGCTGACAGGTCACGACGATGCCCGACGGGTGGTGCGTGATCCGCACGGCGGAGTCAGTGGTGTTCACGCCCTGACCACCCTTACCGCCGGCGCGGTACACGTCGATGCGCAGGTCGGCGGGGTTGATCACGACTTCAAAATCATCTTCGACCTCGGGCGAGACAAACACCGAGGTAAAGCTCGTGTGCCGCCGTTTGGCCGAGTCGTAGGGCGAGATGCGCACCAGACGGTGCACGCCTGCCTCGCTCTTGAGCCGGCCGTAGGCGTAGGGGCCCACGATGTTCAACGTGGCATTCTTGATGCCCGCTTCTTCGCCGGGGAGGGCGTCGACGAGCTGCACCTGGTAGCCATGGTCCTGACCCCAGCGCTGATACATGCGGAGTAACATGTGGGCCCAGTCCATGGACTCGGTCCCGCCGGCGCCCGCGTTGATGGTGACGATGGCGTTACGGGAGTCCTCCTCCGAGGCCATCATCTTCTTGAATTCCACCTGCTCGGCCTTGGGTCCCAGGTCGATGACGA
>DATJFU010000212.1:0-2596 GCA_035495495.1 Bdellovibrionota bacterium | reverse complement strand
CCACCCGGGGCCCCTTGAATAAGTTCGTGCCATGCTGCTTCAACCGAACTTCAAGCACCTGACCCCTCCCACGTCCGGCGAAAAGATCACCATGGAGGGGGGCAAGCTTCGGGTGCCCGACCGGCCCATCGTGCCGTTCATCGAGGGCGACGGCACCGGACCGGACATCTGGAAGGCGTCGCAGCCCGTTTTCGACGCCGCGGTTCAGAAGGCCTACGGCGGCAAGAAAAAGATCGTCTGGTTTGAGATCTACGCCGGCGAAAAGAGCTTCAAGAAGTTCAACGACTGGCTCCCCGAGGACACGATCGAGGCCATCCGCCATTACCTGGTGGGGATCAAGGGCCCCCTGACCACGCCGATCGGGGGTGGAATTCGCTCCTTGAACGTGGCCCTGCGCCAGATGCTGGACCTCTACGTCTGTCTCAGGCCCGTGCGCTGGTTCAGCGGCGTTCCGTCTCCGGTGAAGCACCCCGAGCAGGTCGACATGGTGATCTTCAGGGAGAACACCGAGGACATCTACGCCGGGATCGAGTTCGAAGAAGGCACTCCGCAGGCCAAGAAGATCATCAGCCTGCTCAAGGAGAACTTTCCGGACGCGTTCAAGAAGATTCGCTTTCCGAACACCACGGGCATCGGCATCAAGCCGGTCTCGTCGGAGGGCACCAAGCGCCTGGTAAAAGCCGCCATCGAGTACACGCTGGACACGGGCCGCAAGTCCCTCACCTTCGTGCACAAGGGCAACATCATGAAGTACACGGAGGGCGCGTTCCGCAAGTGGGGCTACGAGCTCGCCGAAAAAGAGTACGCCGACCGCACGTACACCTGGGAGCAGTGGGAGCGCACCAAGAAGGCCTCGGGCGAAGAAGCCGCGAACGCCGAGCAGAAGGCCGCTCTGGCTTCCGGAAAAATCCTCGTCAAGGACGCCATCGCCGACATCTCCCTTCAGCAGGTGCTGACGCGGCCCAAGGATTTTGACGTCATCGCCACGCTCAACCTGAACGGCGACTATCTCTCCGACGCCCTCGCGGCGCAGGTGGGTGGAATCGGCATCGCCCCCGGCGGCAACATCAACTACGTCACCGGCCACGCCCTCTTCGAGGCCACCCACGGCACGGCCCCCAAGTACGCCGACCAGGACAAGGTCAACCCGGGCTCGGTGATCCTCTCGGGTGAGATGATGCTCAGGTACATGGGCTGGACCGAGGCCGCGGACCTGATCCTCAAAGGCCTCGACGGCGCCATCGGCTCCAAGCGCGTCACTTACGACTTTTCACGTCTGATGACCCAAGAGGGCGTTCAGGGCGTGCAAGAGGTGAAGTGCTCTGAGTTTGGCCAAGAGATCATCAAGCACATGTAAGCGCGGCTGCATGGCAGTCCAGCTGCGTTGTCCGCGCTCGGTGGGTCGGCCCCCATCCTTGGGGGCGTGGGTCGTCACTGAAGATTGAGCTGAACGGGCGCCGACTTGTACGCCATGTCCAGCGTTCCACCCTCCTGCGGGTGTCCGATGGGCGCCGAAACCGATTTTGAATGGGTCACGGTCAGGGTCGCGGGCCCTGAAGGCATGCCGCTCAGCTCGGACGCCGTGAACAGGGCGATCGTGGAGCCCGTGGCCACGTGGCTCACGTAGGTCGTCTGACCTTGGGCCGCCGTGCCCTGGGATTGCAGCGCGACGGTGACGGATTCTCCCGTACCGCTACCCGTTGCCGTGAAGCTGACGATGAGATCCGCCGAGCGGCTTTGGGAGCCAGAAGCCGGCGCGGAAATCGAGACCGCCGACGGAAAGGCGCTCTTGTTCTCGTAGGTCGTGCCGTCCGAGCGGGTCCAGACAAAGTCCGCTTGGGCGTCGGGCTGGGACACGGGCACCACGCGCTCGTAGTAGGTGCCGATGAGGTTGAGGAGCTCACTGTCCCCGTCATGGAGATCGAGGGGGCGGCCGTTGCCCGTGATGCTCTCGCTCGCGCCCAGCCGGACCGTCGTGCCGGACCACCCGCCGACGGTGAGCTGGGCAAACAGGCGGAGCTGCGCCGTGCCCGCGTCAAAGGTCGCGCTGTAGTGACCGTAAAGCGCGTTCTCGTCGACCTCGCTCGAGTCGATGGTGTCATTGGACCAGCAGCCCGTCGCCGCAAAGGCCATGAAGGTTGCCGCCACCGCATTTGTAAACATTTGCCGAGTCATAGATACCTCCTGCGTTTTTCCCGCCCCAATGGCTCTCTATGAGCAAGGCCTATGCCGTGCGATCTCGCGTAAAACGGCCGTCATCTGTGATTAAACGGAGGTGTTTCCTGGATTACCCAGAACTGTGGCTCTGAGGACGCGCTTCGCGCGCTCGTTGGACTCAGAGTCCGCTGGGCGAGGTCACGGGACCGCCGGGCGAAGATTGCCCAGGCGAGGTGACCGGCTGGTCCGGCCGTTCGGTCGCATCGGCGTCCGAGGCGCGGCGCGCGGGGTGGGTGACGGGGCCGTTGGGTGGCGGAGGAGTCGTCACCGGAGGCGTAGGCGGGGTAGGCGCGGCCGCTGGCGCCGGCGCCGGCGGAGTCAGGACTCCGACACTGAGGGACTTGCAGCGCGGGTCATGCTGCAGAAACGCGGCGAGCTC
>DATJFU010000211.1:0-4058 GCA_035495495.1 Bdellovibrionota bacterium | reverse complement strand
CTACTACATGCCCAAGCAGGCAGGTCGGCCCGTCTATAGCTACCGGCTCTCGATCATCCACTTCTGGTCCCTGGTCTTCATCTATATCTGGGCGGGTCCTCACCATCTTCTGTACACCGCGCTCCCGGAGTGGGCCCAAACGCTGGGGATGGTCTTCAGTGTCATGCTGATCGCGCCCAGTTGGGGCGGCATGATCAACGGCTTGCTCACCCTGCGCGGCGCCTGGGGACGGGTCCGTTCGGAGCCCATCCTCAAGTTCTTCGTCGCGGCCCTGACCTTTTACGGCATGGCCACCTTCGAGGGCCCCCTTCTCTCGATCAAGTCCGTGAGCGCGATCGGCCACTACACGGACTGGATCATCGCGCACGTCCACGGGGGGACACTCGGGTGGAACGGCTTCATCACCTTCGCGATGGTGTACTGGCTCGTGCCCCGGCTGTGGAAGACGCCGCTCTACAGCGAACGCCTGGCCAACGTCCACTTTTGGACCGGTTTTCTCGGCACGATCATCTACATCGTGTCGATGTGGGTCGCGGGCGTCACCCAGGGCCTCATGTGGCGCGCCCTCGAACCCTCGGGGCGCCTCACGTACCCGGACTTTCTCGAGACCGTCCTCCGCATCACCCCCCTCTACGCGCTTCGGGCCGTGGGCGGAGGCCTCTACCTCGTGGGCTTTGCCATCATGTTCTACAACGTGTGGCGCACGGTGAAGGCCGCCCCCAAGACCCTGGCCGACGAAACCGTCTCGGCGCCGGCCCTTGCGCCCGCCACCTACGAGAACCTCGGCGCCCGGCCCCACCGGAAGCTCGAGGGTCTGCCCCTCGTGTTCTCGATCCTCGCCTTTTTGGCGGTGATCGTGGGCACGGCCATCGAGCTCGTGCCGGCCTTCTTGGCCGGCGACTACGTCGAGGCGAGCCCCAATCTGCGTCCGTACACGGCGCTTCAGCTCGAGGGCCGGGACATCTACGTCCGGGAGGGCTGCTACCTCTGCCACTCCCAGATGATCCGGCCCCTGGCACCGGAGACCCTCCGCTACGGCGACTACTCGCGCGCCGAGGAGTCCGTGTACGATAAGCCGTTTCAGTGGGGCTCCAAGCGCACGGGCCCGGATCTCGCCCGGGTGGGTGGAAAGTACCCCGACCTCTGGCACTTCAGGCACATGATGGACCCGCGCGACGTGAGCCCGGGATCGATCATGCCGGCCTATCCGTGGCTCTTCAGGGACAAGGTCGACTTCGCCCTCCTGGGGCGCAAGCTCAAGGTCATGAAAATGCTTCAGGTCCCCTACACCGACGATGAGGTCCGCTTGGCGGGACAGTCGGCCCACCTCGAGGCCGAGCAGATCGCCACGGCCCTCAAGACCCAGGGCGCGCCGGCCAGCATCGAAGACAAGGAGATCATCGCGGTCATCGCCTACCTCCAGCGCCTCGGGCAGGACCACAAGAAAGGAATCATCAAATGATCCAGTCCGTGCTGTCCCATTACCCGTTGACCGGACTGACCTGCGTGGGGCTGCTGCTCTTCTTCGCGGTGTTCATGGGGGCCCTGCTGTGGGTCTTTCGCAAAGGGAGTTCGGCCGTCTACACAAACCTGCAAAACCTTCCACTGCAGGAGGGAAACAAGAATGACTGACTCCAACGACAAGCAGAAGAACCAAGACGGGCCGAAACTCACCGGCCACGTCTACGACGGCATCGAGGAGTTCGATAACTCCCTCCCGAAGTGGTGGATCTACCTCTTCTACATCACGATCGTCTTTGCATGCGGCTACGGGGCTTACTACCTCGTCGGGGGCGGCCCAACGCTGGTTCAGGAGTACGAGCAGGCTCAAAAAGAGGCGCAGCTGGCCGAACTCGCGGCGCCCAAGCCCGTCATCGTCGCTTCCGAAGCCGAGCTCCGCGCGCTCTTGAAAAATCCCGAGGCCAAGGCCACGGGCCAGAAAATCTTTGACCTCCGTTGCGTCCCCTGTCACGGAACCGGCGGCGCGGGTGGAATCGGGCCCAACCTGGTGGACGGGTACTGGATCCACGGCGGCAAGATGACCAACATCGTACAGACCATGACCCAGGGAGTCCTCGACAAGGGGATGCCGGCTTGGGGCCCCCTTCTGAGCCAGTCGGAGATCCATTCGGTGGCCGCGTACGTGAAGTCCCTCAAAGGGACGCACCCGCCGGGCGCCAAGGCGCCGCAAGGCGACCTGGAGAAAGACGCGGACTGACGCCATGAACCCGCGGGAGCTACCGGTAGATCGTCTCGCGACGACGGATGCCCAGGGCAACCGGATCTACCTCTATCCCAGCGACGTGCGCGGCAGGTACCGGACGCGTCGCTCGGTTCTCAACGCGGTGTTGATGACGATCTTCTTGGGCCTGCCCTGGGTCCACGTGGGCGGGCACCAGGCCATCCTGCTCGACTTGCCTCGCCGTCGTTTTGCCCTGTTCGGTCTGACCTTCTGGGCCCACGACGCGCCCCTCCTGGTCCTGGTCGTGGGGACCGCGGCCCTGTGCCTTGCCCTGGCGACCGCCATCTGGGGCAGGGTCTGGTGCGGTTGGGGGTGCCCCCAAACGGTCTTTGTCGACGGATTGTTCAGAAAGATCGAACGGTGGGTCGAAGGAGACGCTCCGGCTCGACGGCATCTGGACGCGGGCCCCATGAGTCCCGCCAAGCTCACCAAGAAGGCCGCAAAGTGGGCCCTGTTCGCGGTGGCGGCGCTCGTGATCTCGCATAGCTTTCTCGCCTACTTCGTCGGCGTGGACCAGCTCGAGCGCATGGTCGCCTCGAGTCCCTCGGATTCCCCTGGAGCGTTTGCCGTCATGGCCCTCGTGACCGGCGGGATCCTCTTCGACTTTGGCTGGTTCAGGGAGCAGTTCTGCACCCTGGTCTGCCCCTACGGCCGCTTTCAATCCGTGCTGATGGACGACCGCTCGACGGTGGTGGCCTACGATCCGGCCCGCGGAGAACCGCGAAAGGGAACCGAGACCCCGCCCGCCAAGGCCGGAGACTGCGTCAACTGCTACCGGTGCGTGCAGGTCTGCCCCACGGGGATCGACATCCGTAGGGGCGTTCAGATGGAGTGCATCGCCTGCACCGCATGCATGGACGCCTGCGACGACGTCATGGCGCGGCTCAAGCGGCCCCCGGGTCTCATCCGGTACGGGACCCAGGCCACGACGGAGGGAAAAAAAGAGGATCCCCTCGCATGGCATCAGCGGGCCAGAGTTCTCGTCACTGCCGCCCTGCTCGTCCTCTTCATCGGTGGCCTGGGCGCCGCCGTCGCCACGCGCGAACCCCTGGAGATGACCCTCATCCGGGCCGTGGACACTCCTTATCAGGAGGTCACTTCGGCCGACGGACGCCCGGAGGTCATCAATCACTTCAAGATGGACCTCCGCAATCAGACCTTTGCGCCACTCAAGCTGCGCTTCTCCCTGGACGGCGCGGATCAAGCCCGCGGCGAGACGTGGGTCGTCTCCAACCACGCGGAAGAGCTGGCGGCCGGACAGTCCGAACGCGCGGACCTCTTCATTCGCTTTCCGGCCGCGGTCTTGAGCTTCGGCCATGCCCAGGCCACGCTTCAGGTGGAATCCGGATCCACCCGTACCCGGACGGAGGTCAGGCTTGTCGGCCCTCTTCGCTAGTCTCCCCATCGCCGTTCTCGCGACGAGCCTCATGGGCAGCGCCCACTGCGCCGCCATGTGCGGCCCCCTCGTTCTTTCGGTGGCCCGCTCCCCCCGCGCGCTCATCGCCTATCACCTCGGCCGCCTGGCCTCGTACGGGATCTTGGGCGCGCTCGCCGGAGCGTTGGGAGCCGGGGTCGTCGACCTGACCCCAGCGACGTGGATGTCGCGGATGTCGAGCGCCCTCATCGCGGCCGTCCTGATCCTCTTTGGCATCAGCCTCTGGAGGGGCCGGGGGGTTTCGCTGTTTCGGATTCCACCGCGCCGCCTGGCGGGAGTGCAGAGGGCCTCGGGCTTCAGGCCCGGGGTCACCGGGTTTCTTTCGGCGTTTCTGCCGTGCGGCTGGCTCCACACCTTTGTCGTCGGCGCGGTGGCCACCCA
>DATJFU010000210.1:0-11305 GCA_035495495.1 Bdellovibrionota bacterium | reverse complement strand
CGTCCCAGATTTCGGACCACTGTTCCCGAGCGGGGCGCCCGAAGAACTTGGGGTGTTTGATAGGACCGGCAAAGGGGATGTAGGCGTCGTTGTAGAAGACGGTGAGGTCCTTTCCCCACCAGACGAACATGGGAAACTTGGTGCCCAGGCAGATGCTCAGAGCGGTTCTCAGGCTCTGCGGCCAGGTCTCAAAGGGACCCACTGGAGTCTTGCTCCAATCGATGGTCCGCATGAGCGGACCAATGGATCCCCCTCCGCCCATTGCTTCGAGGAACCGGTTCACGAGGTGTTTCCCTTCTCTTCTCAGTTTCTCAGGATCCGTCCCCGAGATGCTGAGAAGAAAGGGCTAAGACACTTCGTGGAGAAACCGCAAGAATCCGATCAAGGGCTCACTGGGTGGTCAGGACCTGGCCCGTCTCGGGCACGTAGATCCTGCCCTCGTCCGTGATGGCCACGGCCGGCGAAAGGTAGCCGTACTCCGAAGCGGCCCGCTTCCACGTCTGGCCGTCCCAGCGCCATACGACCGAGACCAGATCCGTGCAGGGATCCTGGTACGGGCCGCCGTCCCAGATCGGAAAGATCATGAGGGGCGGGTGGCAGTGCTTGCGCTTGACGTAGCTGCTCGTGACCCAGGCGGCCTGCGTGCCGTTGGTATCCCAGCCACCCCGGCCGTTGAACCACCCGGCCTGACTCGCACCGGGGATTGCGCCCGCCTCGGGCGCGCGGGGCGCGATGGTCTTGGCGTCAGCATCGCCGGGGGACCAGCGGGCCAGTGATCCGTCAGCCATCTCGAGGATGGCCATGTTCTTGCGGGCCTCACCGAAGGCGGCTCCGCCGCCGGTGTGAAAGGACAAAAGGCGGTGCCACTCCTGGGTGCCAGGCAGGCCCTCAAGGACGCCGCTCTGAGTGACGAGGTCGAGCGAACGTCCGTCACTGGCGACGACGCCGGCGAGAACGATTTCGCCGCAGAAGGTGACAGGCAGGTTACCCGATGTCCACGTCCCATTGGCGCCGCGAAGGGCGACCCAAGGGGCGACACCGGTTGAACCGCAAGGGTTGTAGTAGCCGTTAGTGCCGTAAGCCGCGATGTTGCCCGAGTCAAAGAACGCAAACCCGCGGATCAAGGTGTCCCACGAGGGCGAAACAGTCGTCTCGACGGTCCAGTCGGTGGTGCTGTCGGGATTCATGGCCGACTCGATCCAACTTCCACCCGTGGTGGGACGGTCGCCAGGTGAGCCGTGGAGCGCGATGAAAACGCGGTCACCCTGGGTGCCGACGGAGCTGATCTCCGTGCGGAGGTCGTAGGGGGTGCTCTCATTAGGCACCAGCGACTGATAAACCTGGCGTGCGGTCCCGCCACCGTCCCAGATCTGGAGGCCGGCGACCTCAATGTTGTGCGAGTCTGTGTTGAGTAGAAGGCGCGGCGATTGGCCGGGGCGTGCGTCGGCCCACATGCGGGCGATATCGGTCACGGGCGAAACGGCAAAGGCTGCCACGGGCTCAGGGGCCGGAAGGGGGCGCGGTTTGCCGCGGCCAAAGCCGGTAAGAACCGGAAAACACAGGATAATAGACGCGACCAAAGTCGCTCTCGAGTTCAACGAGCGCATACAATTCTCCCTCTACCGGGCGCGCGTAGCGGCGCCCTTCGCTTGAGTCTTTGGCGGTGGCTGGGTCTTAGCCTGGCCGGTGCGTTGCAGCAACCAGGTTGTTTGTCGCGTTACTCAACCGTGGCCCGGACGATGAGATCCCCGACTTCGAGCTGATCCACCACGTCCATGCCCTGAACCACGTGCCCAAAGACGGTGTACTGCCCGTCCAGATGGGGAGTGGGCACCAGGTTGATGAAGAGCTGGATTCCACCGGTATCAAAGTCAGAGCCCCTGGGCATGCCGACCGCCCCGCGGTCAAAGCGGAGCCGGTTGACCTCGGCGCGCAAGGCCCAGCCCGCGTCGCCCCAGCCACTGCGGTCCGGGTCGCCGCCCTGGACCACGAAATTGGAGACCACCCGGTGCCAGGGCAGTCCGTCGTAGCCGCCGGCACGCGCGTACCCCACGAAGTTTGCGACGTGGATGGGCGCTGCCAGGGGATCGCACTCGATCACGAGCGTTCCCCGGGTGGTACGCAGAACCACGTGCGGCGGTTCGGTGAAGGTGAGCTCGCGGTAGGGCGAGAAGGTGGGCTCGACCACGGGAGCGGGTGGAAGGTCGGTGACGCCGCGGGCCTCGAGCGACTTTCGCGCCTCGAGGGCCACGAGCGCGGCCGGATCCGCGAGGGCGGAGCGCAGATACGCGGTGGTCACGTCGCCGGGGGTGAGCGCGATGGCATCCACGAGCAGGCCCCGGGTCTCGATCCATTTCTGGCCTTCGCTTTGGCCGTAGGCCCGCCACGCCTGCTCGGCCACGTCGGACTCCTTGCGTGAGAGAAGTGCCGACGCCGCCGTCCCGCGTTCGGAGAGCTCGTCTGAGATGAGGGCCGCCGTCAGTGCCTGGTAGGCGCCGGCGGATTCGACCCCGGTCAACGCGTCGAGCGCGGCCGCCCGAACATGAAAATCGGGGTCGCGGGCGGCACGGAGGAGAAACGACTCGTTCGCCGCGGGATCCAGGGCCGCCGCGGCTTCGACCGCGGCCTGGCGGAGCTGCCACTCGCCCGCGCCCGTGGATTCGAGGAGGGCGGGGGCCTGGTCGGGCTCGCGGCTCACCAGGGCCTTGAGGGCCTCGCCCCGGACCGTGACGCTCGCGTCGGCCGACAAAAGCCGGCGCGCGAGATCGAGTCCCGCGGGATCCCCGCTCGCGTCGTTGGCGACCATCTGAACCAAAGCCGTGCGGGCGTGGAAGCTGAGGTCCGCCTCACTCGCCACGAGGGGGGGCAGTTTGAGCGCCGTCGCCGCCTGGAGGGCCGCGACCCGCGTCGGGAGATGCGGATCACCGGCGGCGCGGATGATCGCGTCGCGGCCCGCGGGATCCGCCAGGCGACCGAGGGCCGAGATCGCGAAAAACCGGATCCATGGATCCCCGTCGGAGGCCAGGACCAGGAGGGTGTCCAGTCCCCGGGGATCGGTCACCTTTGAAAAATAATACGCCACCGCCCGCCGCACGGCCGGATCCGGATCCACGGCGAGGGCCAGGACGTGGCCCATGATGGTGTCCGCGAGGAGGGGCGCGGCGGGTGCCGAGGGGTCACGCAGACGGAGCACGAGACGATATCGGTAGAGGGCCGTCAGCGCTTCGGCGCGGACCCCGGCGTCCGGATCCGAAAGGAGCAGCGAAACGAGGTCGGGGGTGTGGAGGA
Source organism: Bdellovibrionota bacterium (assembly GCA_035495495.1). Taxonomy (GTDB): domain Bacteria; phylum Bdellovibrionota; class UBA1018; order UBA1018; family JADZFF01; genus JADZFF01. The sequence continues at coordinate 8,017 of DATJFU010000210.1, read as the reverse complement.
GGCCGAGCTTGCCCAGTGCCTCGACCGCCGTCGCCCGGAGAGAAGCGGATCCCGAACGCGTGAGGAGGATCAGGGCGTCGACCAACTCGCCCTCGCGGCCGCCCGCGAACTCCGCATTCCACCCCAGCTGACCGGCGGCGAAGGCGGCTCGGTCGCGAACGGAGGGATCGGTATCGGAAAGGAGACGAAGCAGGGGGTCGACCGAGGCCGGGCGCTGGATGCGGCCGTAGACCTGGGCCGCAAGCGCGCGCACGGTGGCGTCGGGAGAGCGGATCGCCGCCACGAGGGCGGGAGCGTCGGGCTGGCGCCGGTCCTCAGCCTCGGAAAGCGCGTCGAGAGCGCGCGCGGATTGGGCGAGAATGGTCAGCGTGGCCACGGTGCAGCAAGCGAGAAAGCGCTTCATGCTCCCAGGACCTACGGAGGGGGGCGCGAACCGTCAAGGTTCTAGTTTCCGGTGCCCGTGATGTTGCGGCGGGTGAGTCCCAGCGGGCCAAAGGCGTCAGAAGAGCTGAGGGTGATCTGGTCGCTAAAGCTGCCGATGCCCACTGGGTGAAAGTCCACGGAGATGACGCAGCTCACGCCGGGCAGGATCGGGGCCGCGCAGGCGGGGTAGACGTTGCCTTCGACCGTACCTCCCGAGGGGTTACCCGGAAACGATCCGAGGTTCCACTGGTAGGGCCCCACGAACGAGCCGGACTGCGCAATGCTCGTGACGGCCGCGTTGCCGACGTTGGTGACCACCAAGAATCGCGTGATCGTGTTGTTGGCCAGAATGGTGCCGAAGTCGTAGGGCCCGCAGTTATCCAGGCAGTCTCCAAAGGTCGAGTGCTCGCTGAGGTACAGAAGGCCCCGGTCGGTCGAAAGGGCCGTCAGCGCCCGAGTCGTCGTGAGGGTGGCGGCGCTGGTGAGGTTGATGGTGACGGCGCCTGAGTACGGTCCCCCGCTCACTCCAGGCGAGTTGAAGCGAACCGAAAGGGCGCAGCTCTGGCCAGTGCCCAGTGATCCGCCGCAGTAGCTGTAGCTCGAGCCGTAGACGTTCACGGAACCGGAGCCCCCCGGGTAGCTCCCCGTCGTGTAGGTGAAGGTCCCGCCGAGGGTCGCGCCGTCGGTCAGGCCAGCCGTGGAGTTTCCGCGGTTCTTGAGAATGAAGATGTGATCGGTATTGATGCCAAAGGTGCCGTAGTCGTACGGCTGGTTCTGGCCGGGGGCCTGCGTGGGGCTGTCCAGAAGATCCACGATGGCCTGGTTGGTGGCCGTGGCCTCGAGGGCGTACTGGAGCGAGTCCTGGATCGCGCCCGTCGCGCTCAAGGACAACATGCCCGCAAAATGGCCAGCGGAGCCCGAGCTGAAGCTCATCCGGATCACGCACGTCTGACCGGGGCTGATGGAGCCCGTGCAGTAGCTGTAGCTGTTGCTGTAGACCACGACGGGCCCGGAGCCGCCCGGAAAGGTCCCGCCGCCGAAGTGGAACTGGGTGTTAGAAGTGCCGCTGTCGAAGATATTGGCCGACTGGCTGCCCGTGTTCTTGAGAAAGAAGTAAGCGTCTTGCGTGGGACCCGTGGGCTGGAGGCCCAGGTAATAGGTTTGCAGCCCGCCGCCGTTGTTGCCGTTGCAGCCCTGGTCACAGGTGTCGAGCGTGAGGATGGCGAGGTTGGTGCCGGCGGCCTTCATGCCGCGGGACACGGTCACGGAGCCGGAGCCGTCGAAATAATCGAGCTTGAAGGTTTGCGTGAAATCACCGGTGCTCAGCGCCTGAAAGTCCATCCCGAGGAGGCATCTGTCGCCCGCGTTGAGCTGGGTACCGCAGAAGGAGACGCCCTGAAACGGCGCCCCGCCGCCGGGATAACCGCCGCCGATGAAAGTCCATTCGGCCGACATGCCCTCGGGTGACAGGCCCATGGCCGTCTGGGCGCCCACGTTCTTGACGACAAAGAGCTTCTGAAGGTGGTTGCCCAGCGAGGCGTAGCCGAAGTCGGTTACCGTAGTCGGTCCCCCGCTGTTGAACGTGTCCAAGGTCAGGAGCGCAAAGCTGGTGCCGGTGCCCTGGACTCCGCGAACGGCGTTGGGACCGCCCGAATAGGCGAGACCGATGCTGCCGCTGAACGCGCTGGCGGACGAAGGCGAGAAGGCGATGCCGATGGCGCACTGGGTGCCCGCCGCCAGGGTGCTGCCGCAGTAGGGGACGCCGCCGAGCTCGTTCGACGTGCCGGAGCCCCCCGGATACCCCGATCCTTTGTATCCAAATCCGACGGGCATGCCGCCATACGGACCGAGCCCCGTCGCCATGACGGGACCCGAGTTGATCACCAGAAAGTCGTGGCCGGCGGACTGGGTCGTACCGATGGGCCCGAAGTCGAAGGCGGCTCCGATGTTAGCGCCGTTTCCGCGGTCACTGAAGTCGTAGACCGTCAGGACAGCCGAGTTGACGCCCTTGCCCGTCATGAGCCGGTCGACGCTCGTGGATCCTGAGCCGTCGTCGTAGTTGATCACCAAGTCGGAGTTGAAGGTCGCGGCGCTCGCCGGCGTGAAGCGGAGCACGACCGTGCACGTGGCCCCGGCCACGATGGTTCCGCCGCAGGTGCTGGTGGGCCCCGGATAACCCAAGCCGCCTTCGTAGGTAAATGAGCCGCCGAGCATCTGGGGGGACACGCCGTTGGCATCGACCGGACCGTTGTTGGTCACATAAAAGGTCTTGTCGATGTGCATCGCCACGCCCACGGAGCCAAAGTCAAAAGTGGCGGGATCCGGGGGCAGTCCAAATCCCGTGTAGTAGTTAGGCGGATAGTCCGTGACGGCGAGGATGGCCGTATTGACCGCGGTCCCCACGAGATCCCGCGAGACGGTGTGCGAACCGGGGTTGTCGTAGTTGATGACCACCGTCGCGGCGTCGATCTCAGGGGTCATCGGGTAGTAGGTGAGGACCATCGTGCAAGTCGCGCCCGCCGCGATCGTCGAGCCGCAGGTTCCACCAAAGCCGGGAAAGACGGCGTCACTGAAGAAGAACACACCGCCCGGGACCGACACCGACGTGACCGTGGCGGGCTGGGAGCCGGTGTTGGTGATGTGAAACGTGTGGCTAGGGGTCTTGCCCGAGCCCCAGGTGCCGTAGTCGTAGGTCGGTCCGTCGGAGATCGTCAGGCCGGCAAAGGCCGTGAAGGTCACGGTAGCCGTGGGCGTCAGGAGGGTGTTGCCCTCGGTGACGTCCTTTGCGGAGAAGACGGCGCTGCCCGCCGTGGAAGAATGCACGGCGAAGGTGACCTGCCCCGTGGCCGTCGATTGTCCTGAGGGGGCGTCGATGGAGTCGGTGCCGCCGCGGCTAGAGCTGAGCGAGACGTCCTCGCCGGGGATCGGGTTGAAGTTCGCGTCCCGGAGCACGACGGTGATCGTCGAGGGCGACCCGTCGGCGGGTAGGCTCATGGGTGACGCGAAGACCGCCGATTGCGTCAGCGATACGGGGCCCGGGACGAAAGTGACGATCGGCTGTGACTGTATGGGCACGTTGGCGGTCGTGTCCGTGGCCGTCAGCGTGGCCTGCCCGGCTAGGGTCGATTTGATCGTGAACTGCGCGACGCCGCTCGAGTCGCTGATCGCGGTGGCCGGGTTAATGACGTCGGCGCCCCCGCGGTCCGACACGAGCGAGACGGTGTGGCCCACTTCCGGGTTGCCGTTGACATCCACCAGGCTGACCGAGACCGTGATCTTGGTTCCACCGTCGGCCACAACGGCGGCGGGAAACGGCGCGGCGTCCGAGAGCGAGCCGGAGGTGGGACCGGCCATCGTGGTGAGGACCGTGGTCGAGTCGAGCTGTATTCCGTCGCTGTCGTCCGTCGCGCCGATGGTGATCATCGCCGCCGTCGTCGTCGAAACGGTAAAGGAGATCTGGCCGCCGGCATCCGTCGAAGCGGCGCCGGGCGTGACGTTGAGTGCGCCTCCGACGGTGGACAGGCTCACGGCCTTTCCGGCCACGGGCGCTCCGCCGGTGTCCTTGAGCGTCACCGTCACGAGGGCCGTGGCCGAGCCGTCCGCGGTGATGGTGGCGGGGCTGACGCCGATGGTGGAAAGGGAGGGGCTCACGCCCCCGAAGATCACGGTGCCCGTGACGAACGCGAGGTTCGAGGGTGTCACCAGATAGATCGTCTTGGTCTCCGCGACGGTCGACGTCATGGAGCCAGCCGCGAGGCCGCTGGTATCGGTAACCGCCGCCGGCTGGGTGACGGCGTTGCCCGAACCGGTCGAATCAAAGGTGACGGATACGCCCGGGACCGCGTTGCCGTACGCGTCCCGGACCGTGATCTTGACCGAAGTAGCGTCGACTCCGTCCGGCTTGAGACCGGCGCTGGGATTGCCCGCGATGGTCGAGTGGGTGGGATCCGGGGGCCCCGGGTCGATCGCGAGAAGCCAGGTGCCCGCGTTCACGCCGGAGGCAGAGGCCGTGAGGACTTCAACGTGGGCCAGGGTGCCGCGGTAATACACGTCGGACGAGGTGGTTCCCGCCAGGATCGTGGTGCCGTTCGCGCCCACGACACATCCCGCGTCCATAAAGTACTGGCCGGTGCCCGTGTTGCTCAGATTCACCACCACGTCGGCGGCCGGCGGGTTCCCCGGCGTCGTGTCGTCCTGAAATTCCACCGTGACGGGGATACAGGTTCCCGCGACCTGGGACGAGGCCGCCATGAGTGCCAAAGAGAAGGGAAAGGTGATGCGTGAGGCTTCGAGGCTCGTGAACTGGAGTTCGGCGTTGAAGCAGCCGCCCAGGGTGAGCGGCGCGAGAGACAAAAACACCCCTAGCCACTGATTTCCGCGGCAACCGACGTACCACAAGCCCTGCGGAGAAACCAAAGCCGAGCCTTTCACTCAAGAATTATTATACCCCAACGGTCGTGGGATGCTCGAGGATCAGATGGCCCCTAGGTTATTGAAATAAAAGATGTTTACGGACCCGATGTGGCTCGTATGACCCGGTTTTCGCTACTTTTTCAGCGCCTTGAGCAGGTTCATGGCGTCGAAAGGCGAGTACTCTTTTGCGTCGGTAGAAAAATAGACAAACACATCGAGCCCGTCGGCCGCCCAGGCCTTGGCTTTCTTGGCCCACGCCTGAATCGCGGCGGGCGTGTAGCCCTTCTTGAACTTCTTGTCCTCGCCGTGCAGCCGCACGTACACAAAGTCCGTCGTGGGCTCCTGGATCCCAGCGGACTTCTCGCCGTCGGCGCCGATGACCGCGCAGACACCGTACTCCTTCATCTGAGCCAGAAAATCCGGGTGGTTGAAACTGGGGTGCCGAAACTCGAATGCGTGCCTCACCGGATAATCGCCGCCGGGCTCCAGGCATGCGCGGCCCGCGACCTTCTTGCCGTGCCCCTTGGCCACCTTCGCCGCCGCCTTGGAGTCATGCGGGAGCATCTTGAAGAACTTCTCAAACCGGTCGTCCTTGAGGATCACATTGGGCGGGAGCTGCCAGAGGATCGGCCCGAGCTTGGGGCCCAGTTTGAAGAGACCCGATGCCAGAAAGTTCGCGAGCGGTTCGGCGGGCTCCTTGAGCCTGAGGACGTGGGTCATGAACTGCGGCGCCTTGACGGCAAAGCAGAAGTCCTCGGGGACCTGGTCGGCCCAGCTCTGAAAGCTCTCCGGCTTCTGGAGGGAGTAGAAGGTTCCGTTGACCTCGATCGAGGTCACTTTGCCGGCCGCGTACTCGAGTTCTTTTTTCTGCGTCAGCCCCTTGGGATAGAAATCCCCGCGCCAGGGCTCATACGTCCACCCGGACATGCCGACGCGGATCCGACCCTTCATTTTTTGCGGCAGCGCACGATGGTGGTGTCGGCAAAACCAGGGCGCGGTGATTTGAAAACGAGCCCTTCGATCTCCTCGTCGTCCTTGGAAAAGACGTCGAGGCATTTGTCGAGCGAGGTGATGAGCGGCAGCGTCTGGAGGTGCGGCGAGAGATAGGACCGCGGCAGCTTCTTCCACCGCTCCTGAAACGATAGGCGCTCGAGGCTCTCGCCTTCCTGTTTCAGAAAATCAAAGAAGTAGATGCGGTCCTTGGGCTTGAGCCACTCGCCTTCGACGACGTTCCACCCATCCGTGGGGCTGAGCACCCGGCGAATCTCGGAGATCATCGAATCGGGCAGGAGCTTCTTGTGGAGCTGGCCCTGGCGGTTGTACGCGAGGATCTCGCCGTCGCCCGGTGGAATATGCAGCTGCACGCGGTGGCCGTGGATCTTGAGCTGCGCGACCCATCCCAACGCCAACACTTTTTGGATCGCCACCGGCGTGGGGCTGATCTCGGTCTTGGGATGGGGGGCCCGAATGTATCGTGACGGCATGGGAATAACGCGCCTGCTGAAAATGACGGGGTCAAAGATTCCCGGTAGCGGCTTGAGCCGCGCGATCGCGTTTGTCTCTCCCCGGTGCATCGACCATTAGAGGTAGAGAGAAAGGCGAGGCCACGCAAGCCTCAAGCGCTAACGGATGTAGTTTTTGATCCTGAGCTGCTTGAGCAGTTCGCGCAGATCGTCGGGGTTCTTGGCGTAGCGCTTAGCGGCTTCTGCCGCGCCGGGCCGTGCCTTCATCAGCATGGGCTTAAAGAGGTTTTCGAGCACGTCCTCGGGCAGTGACTGCAGTGCGGCAACCACCGCGTCATAGTGGGCCTCGAGCACTTTTCCGTCAAAGCGGATGCTCGCGTAATCGCGCACGATGAGTTCTTCGGCGGCGGCCTTGCCCCAACGCTTTGCGAAATCCTCGGTGTCTTCTTCGGTGAGGCCGGCGCCCGCGTCCATCACCACGTAGGTCACCATGGTCTCTTCGCCCAGGATCTTGAATGAGTCGTTCATGCCTTTCAGAAGGCGCTTGGAGTACTCCCGCTCCGAGTAGTTCAGGATCACGTCTTTGTGGATCGTGGCCTCACCCTCGAAGTGTTTGGCCTGCTCCTGGGCTTCGCGAAAAGCGTCGATGGCCTGCGCGACCTCCTGGGGAGGAGTCAGCGTGTCGCTGGACTGGGTGGTCTCCACCTTGGACTTGCGGGTCTTGAAGGGGCTGACCTTACCCTTGTCCTTTTCTTTCTCTTTTTTCGCGGACGAAGACGCCTTGGCCATACGCATTTGGATCGACGTGCGCTGCCTAAAACTTAACGAATGGGCTTGAGCTTCTTGAGGCAGGCCGCGATGTCCGTTTGACGTTGCAAGAGCGGGGCCCACAAGTCACCGACACGATTTAGACGCTTGGGCATGTTCACGAGGGTGTGGCTCTTGGGGTCGAGTTTGCGCGTGACCTCGGACCATTTGAGCGGGGTCGAAACCGGGGCACCCGGATGGGGCCGCACCGAGTACGGCGAGGCGATCGTCTGGCCCTCGGCGTTCTGCATGAAATCCAGGTAGAGGCGCCCGCCGCGCTTGGCGGGCGTGCGTTCCAGGCTCGTGAGCGACGGCAGCCTTTGGTTGACCACCTCGCAGACGGCGCGCGCGAACTCGCGGGCCTCCTCGTAATCGTAGCGGGCGGCCATGGGCACCGCGATGTGCATGCCCGTGGCTCCCGACGTTTTGACAAAGCTCTCGGCGCCGATCTTGTCGAGGACCTTGCGCACCTCGAGGGCGACCTCGACCACCTGCTCAAACGTCTGTTTGTCGGGGTCCAGGTCGATGACGACGTGATCGGGCCTCCCCAGATCCGGGAGGCGGGAGAGCCAGGGGTTCATCTCGATGCAGCCCAGGTTGGCGAGATAGAGGAGTGTCTCTTGGTTTTGGCAGACGACGTAGTCCAGGGATCTCTTGGCCGACTCGGAGTAGAGACGGTGGGTGTGGAGAAAGCGGGGTTTGTAGCCCCTGAAGTCCTTCTGATAGAAGCTCTGCCCTTCGATCCCATCCGGAAACCGATGGAGTGACATGGGCCGGTCGTGGAGATGGGGCAAAAGAAACTCCGAAACGGCCCGGTAGTATTCGACCAGGTCGCCCTTGGTGATCCCCTCCTTTTTCCAGTAGGGCTTGTCGAGGTGGGTGAGAGCCGCCGCCGGGTTGCGTGAGGTGGA
>DATJFU010000209.1:0-5653 GCA_035495495.1 Bdellovibrionota bacterium | reverse complement strand
AAGGCGCTGGCCGAGCCCCAGATGAAAAGCTTCCGCCTTGGGAACTTCGACCTGCGTGTCGAGTGCCCAGAACAGCCAACCCCGCTTCAGGGCCTCGACGGCCATGGCGGCCTCCCAAGCACGGTCGTAACGGTCAAGCTTGCCCTCACCGAGAATGCGGTCGAGGCGAGGGTCCTGTGGCTCCTCTTTCAGGGGATTCTGCGGCTCGTCCCCGTTCACCAAACCGGCGAGGTCAAAGCTGTCGAGTTCACAGGTGCGCAGACGCTCGAGGATGGGTTCGAGTTTCTTGAGCGTTTCGGCGCGGTCCGGCTGCCTCAGGGCCATGAGGCGCGAACGTTCGGCGTGGAGAGTCCGGACCAGGTCGCGAAGAAGGGCGAGGCGCAGAAGCCGGCGGGCTTCGTCGTAAGCAGCCGCCTCGGTCCAAAGCGGTTGCGCGCCGGCAAGGAGCTCAGCGGCGTGGTGACTCATGGGCGCGGAGAATGGGGGCGGTGTCCGTCCGTGACGAGGGATGGGGGCTCGGCTTCACCGAGACCTCAAGGGCTCTCGGACGGGACTGCTGTCTGAAGACCCCGGGCTCGGTCGAGAGGCCGGTCTTGATGATGGGCCCGCCCGGTTGCCGCCGGCGGCCCCACTGGGCGTTGAGAAGCGTGTTGAGAAGTTCGTGGTCCGTGCGGGCAGAAGGGGTGCGTGGGGCCGTGAGCGGAGGAGCCGGACGCGGCGGCGCCTGAAACGGAGCGGGCACCGCGGGCCGGAGGCTCGTGGTCACCAGGGCTTCGAGCTCTTGGTAATCCGCGTGGGTCAGTTCACGAGACAGAATGAGACCCCCTTGAACGCGCGGTTGAACCAGGTGTCTTCTCCGCCTCCAAAATCCTTTCGCGAGACGCCCATGCGATCCAGTTTGAGGGACTGCAGGTTCTTGCGGAGAGGAGCGAGGCTCTCTTCGGTGAGGGTACCGCGGGTGCCCCAGTCCGGCGCTCTTCCACCCCCCACGAGGATCAGGTGAAAAAGGCGGCCGTTCTTGGCCACGGGGACATAGACGCATTCGCCGGCCTTGCCGCTGACGGCGCCTTGACGGAGGTAGGCGGACAGGGCTCCCTGAAAGCGCCAGTCGAGAAGCCCCGCGAGCCCCTGCAGGGGCCGCTCGTTCTCGTAAAAGGTCGCGACCACGCCATGGAGGCGTCCGGCAAAGAGAGCCGGGTCGGCGTCCATCTCGAGGTGTTCTATGCGGCCGGATTCAGCCATGGAGTCCCCCTGAACAGCTTAATGGCGGAGGGGGTTCTGATTCAAGCCGGTCGGGATTGCCCGTCGGTCTTTTCACGGGCGATGGCGTCGAGGATGCCGTTCAGGAACGGAGCCGTGTCCGAGGTGCCGAACTGCTTGCCGAGCTCCAGGGCCTCGTCAATGGCCACCGAAACCGGGATCCCCGCGTACAGGATCTCGTAGGCGGCCAGCCGGAGCAGGGTACGATCGACAAAAGCCATGCGGGAAACGCGCCAGTTACGGGCGTGACGCTCCAAGAGCTCGTCGAGCTCGGCCAGTCGCTCGAGGATTCCGCGCACGAGGCCCGTCGCAAAGGGCCGCTGCTCCTCGGGGGTCCCGAAATGCTCGAAGTGGCCGGTGAGATCGAGATCGAGTGCATCGCCTTCGGGCGGGGTCGTCCCCGACTCCTGCTTGCCCAGGTCGTATCGATACAGGATCTGAAAGGCCGTCTCGCGGCCCTTGCGGCGTCCAGTCGTCACTTGGGGCCTCCCGCTTCGGGTTCGAGAAAAGGAAACGTGAGCGCCGTCGGATCCGTTTTGAGAAAATCCGAATCCTGCAGCTCGGCGACGAACTCTTCGACGTCCCGGAACTCGCGGTAGACCGACGAAAACCTGACGTACGCCACGGTGTTGAGGCGGTGGAGCTCGGCCATCACCAGCGTGCCCAGCGTGCGCGAGGGCATCTCTTTGAGGCCAAAGCCCTGCACCTTTTTCTCGATGCGGTGGACGAGGGTTTCGATCGCCTGGGTGGTGACTTCGAGCTTTTGGCAGGCCTTCTGAATTCCACCAAAAAGTTTTTCGCGCAGGTAGGGCTCACGCCGGCCGTCCTTTTTCAGGATCAGGGGCATGACCTCTTCGACCCGCTCGTAGGTGGTGAACCGGCCATCGCAACGGACGCACTCCCGGCGACGCCGAACGATATCGCCCGGCTGGTTGAGCCGGGAATCGATCACTTTGGTCTCTGGGGCGGTGCAAAATGGGCAGATCACGGTGTGCTTGTACCTGAAGGGGGCCTTTTGGGGCAACGCCGGTTAAGTAAATTTAATTACTTTATATCGTGCCGATTCTTGACTGAATTGGTCTAATTGGATACGGAACACCCGCGTATGGAATCCGCCAAAAAGACTGTTTGCGAAGCCACGTCCTGGGCCAGCCTGGTTGTGCTGACCCTCTCCCTGGCGCTTTCGACCGCGGCATTTGGCCGCGGCGCCAAGCGCCACCCCACCCCTCCCGTCCCGGACATGACCATGGACCAATGGTTCAGTCAGCAGGAGCTCTCGGGACATCGCCTCACGCCGCTCTACGACGGGCCGGACCTGAAGGCGGCCCGCGTGGACATCCTGGCCGCGGCCCAGCGCTCCGTTTACATCTCCGGCTACGCGGTGAACACGCCCGGCGATCACACCTGGGAACCGGGCTCCCTGTTTCCGCTGCTCTGCCAAAAGGCTCAAGAGGGCAAGGACGTGCGGATCCTCGCGGACCACCGCGGGTCCTATGACTTGCCCAAGGTCGAGAAGCGCCTCCGCGATTGCGGCGTGAAGATCATCTACTACGCCCCGATGTCCTGGGGCCTCGCAAAGCTCCCGTTCATCCTCCACGAAAAGCTCATGATCATCGACGGTGAGACCGTCATCCTGGGTGGAAGCGGCTACGGCGAGCACTACAACGAGGCCGGCCGCGACTCGGGCAAATGGTACGACATGGACATGAAGGTCGAGGGGCCGGCCGCTTGCCGCTTTCAGCGCAAGTTCGCCGACTCCTGGGCCCGTTCGGTGAAGCTGGACAAGGACTCGAGGCAAACGCCGGGCAGCGGACCCATGGCCGCGAGCGAGGCCGAGTACCGCTACAGCCTTCGCGGCGTGCAGGGTTGCGAAGAGCGGAGCGCCCCGGGCGGCGGCTCGCACGTCGTCCCCCTTCACAACAATCCGCTTTGGTCGGGCTCGCGGCCGCTCTTGGACGCGTACCTTCGCGCCATCCATTCGACCCATGACGGTGGAAGGATCCGGCTCCTGGCGCCGTACTTTACGCCGACGCCGCCTTTCACGGCCGCCCTCGTGGACGCCATCAAGAACCACCACATCCAGGTCGACATCCTGACCAACTCGCCGACCTCGCAGGACGAGCATGACTTTGTCGTGATCGGGACCTACTACATGGCGCAGAAGATTCTCCGGGCCGGTGGTCACATCTGGATGTGGGACACCAAGGCCACCATGCACCGCAAGGGCGGGATCTTTGATGATCGCTGGGCCGTCTTTGGCAGCGACAACCTCGATAACCGGGGCCAGGAATGGTCGTCTGAGTCCATCGTCGTCACCGACGACGCCGAGGTCATCCGCTCACTCAACGCCGAGATGGACGCGGATCACTTGCCCCAACCCGGAAACGGCAAGCCCCATATGCACGAGTTGACCAAGAAAGAGATTCTCGACCACTTCAACAGCACCTCGGATCTCGAGAAGCTCGGAGCGGCTTGGGCGCGCTGGATGATGTGACTTGCCGGGCAACCGGCAGTCGGGCAGACGGGCAGACGGGCAGACGGGCAGACGGGCAGACACGGGCAACGAGATCTGGCACCGGCTCGTCCTCTGCGCAGGCGGGCGGGTGAGGTGCTTCTGCTGCGTCCGAGAGGCGAAGGCGGGAGCGGCGGCGGGGGAATGGGTGAATCGCAGTCCTGAGCTGGGGCGCGGTTCTGATTTCGAACGAAGCCCGAGGTGGCTATCCTACTGAAATCAAAGACACCGCATTGCAGCGTTACGGGAAAGAAACAGCGCGTCGTGATGCCGACCCTGTGATGCCGGTTACCGTTGCCTGATCCCTGTTCCCGTCTGCCCGTCTGCCCGCCTTAGTGCCTCAGAAACTCATAGAGCGGGTACTTGCCGCAGAGCTCTTCGACGGCATGGCGGATCTTCTCGAGCTTGCCGGCGTCGCCGCCACTCTCGAGGCTCGCCGCGATCCAGCCGGCCACCGAGGCCATCTCGGATTTGCCCATGCCTCGGGTCGTGACGGCGGGGACGCCGATTCGCACTCCGCTCGTGACAAAGGGTGAGCGCTTCTCGTTGGGGATCGTGTTCTTGTTGACCGTGATGCCGGCCAGGCCCAGCCAGGCTTCTGCGTCCTTGCCTGAGACGTTTCCGTCCTTCCACGACGTGAGATCCACGAGCATGAGGTGGTTGTCGGTTCCGCCGGTCACGAGCCTCAGGCCCTTGGCCATGAGCCCTTCGGCCAGTGCGCGGGCGTTGTCGACGACGGACTGCTGGTAGGTCTTGAACGCGGGCTGCAGCGCCTCGCCGAAGGCGGCGGCCTTGGCGGCGATGATATGCATCAGGGGCCCGCCCTGGATTCCCGGAAAGATGATCTTGTTCACGTCCTTCATCTTCTCGGCATTGGCCGAAACGATCAGGCCGCCACGGGGTCCGCGCAGGGTTTTGTGCGTGGTCGAGGTGACGTAGGTCGCGTGGGGTACGGGGGAGGGATGAAGGCCCGCCGCCACGAGTCCCGCGATGTGGGCCATGTCGACCACGAGGTCGGCTCCGACTTCGCGCGCGATCTCGCCAAAGGTGGCGAAGTCGATGGTCCGGGCGTAGGCGCTGGCGCCGGCGACGATCACGCGCGGCCTTTCTTTCTGCGCCTGCTCGCGCACCCGGTTCATGTCGAGGCGTTCGGTCTTGGGATCGAGCCCGTAATGCACGGCCTTGTAGAGCTTGCCCGAGAAGTTCACGGGGCTGCCGTGGGTCAGGTGGCCGCCGTGGCTGAGATCCATGCCCAAGAGGGTGTCGCCCGGCTTCATGAGGGCCATGTAGACGGCCGTGTTGGCCTGCGAGCCCGAATGGGGCTGTACGTTTGCGGCGCCGGCGCCAAAGACCTTCATGATGCGATCGATGGCCAGGGTCTCGACCTGGTCCACGAACTCGCAGCCGCCGTAGTAGCGCTTGGCGGGATAGCCTTCGGCGTACTTGTTGGTCAGCACGGAGCCGGCGGCCTCGAGGACCGAGCGGCTCACGTAGTTCTCCGACGCGATGAGCTCGAGGCCCTCTTCTTGGCGCTTGAGCTCGCGGTCGATGGCGGCTTGGACTTCGGGGTCCGTCTGGCGCAGGGTTTGGTCAAATCCCTTGGGCGTCTGGCTCTTCGCTTGGCTGGGCATGGGGAGAGGGCTCCTTAGCTTTCGAGTTTTTGAATCTTCTTAACGCGGTCGGCGTGGCGGCCGCCTTCGAAGCGGGCTCCGAGCCAAGCCCGGATGATCTCGGCTGCGTACTCAGGGGCGGTGAAACGGGATCCCAGGCAGAGAATGTTGGCGTCGTTGTGCTCGCGGGCGAGTCGCGCGGCCACGGGGTTCTCGACGACGGCGGCGCGGATACCGTGGATCTTGTTGGCGGCGATGCTCATGCCGATGC